>JBAPVZ010000387.1:0-6612 GCA_049283435.1 Candidatus Dormiibacterota bacterium | reverse complement strand
ACCCGGGCAGATGACGACCTCGATGGGTTGGCTAGACTAGCCTAGGATACCTGCGACTCAACCCGGGGGCCCTTGCCCAGTGCGGCGATTCGCGATTGAAACCCTTTGAGCAGCATCCCGCCGTCGTTGCCGACGATGAGCGCATTGAACCCCTGCGCGAGAAGCTCCTCGTAGGACAATGAGTAGGACGGATGCTCCACGGTCATGCCGACCGCGACGTTGGCGTCCTGACATGCCTTCCGGATGCGGTCGACGGCAGCACCCACATCGGGATGGTTGACGGTGCCCGTCAGCCCCATCGAGGCGGAAAGGTCGCCGGGGCCGATCTGGACGAAGTCGATGCCGGGGACGCCGACGATCTCATCGATCCGACCGACGGCCTCGATGTCCTCGATGTAGACCCCGCAGACGAGGAGCCGATTCATCTGTTCCGCCATCTCGGTGTTGGAGCCGGCACCATGGCCCCCGTAGTCGAGGCCGCGCGAGTTCATGGTATATCCACGCTTGCCCGCGGGCGGATAGCGGACCGCATCGACCGCCTCGCGTGCCTCGGCCGCAGTCGAGCAATGTGGCATGAGGACCCCCTCGGCCCCAGAATCAAGTACCCGCAGGACGAACTTCTCCTCGGGCGTGTAGACGCGCACCAGGGTGCCGAGTCCGTAGGCCCTCGCCGCTCGGAGGTGATTCTTGAGACCCTCCAGATCCAGGCCATTGTGCTCTGTGTCGATGAACGTGTAGTCGAGGCCCGCGATCCCCATGATCTCGACCACCGAGGGATCGCTGAGGTTCGTCCAGGCTCCCAACGCCGGCTCCGACCGGTTCAAGAGTTCGCGCATACGGTTCTTGAGCATCCAGTACCTCCCGGGCCCGGCACCGCCGGATCACGCTTCCAATGACGAGCACATTGTAACGATCGTTACTGCGGTTGGCAACTGCTCGGACTCGGCGCGACGAGCTCCCGCCGGCGGGTCGGGGTCGAGGGAGGTAGGCTCGGTCGTCCGACCAACGCCCCGATCAGGCCCGGGTCCCGCCGTTGCTGGCACGTCTGGCGGCTGGCATAGCGGAGATTTCCGCGGGCGCCGCGGCCGGTGCCTCACGACCCGCGTCGCTGCCCTGCGGTCGACTGAGACTTTGCGAGAGGCCGCTCCGTGGCGCGCGCTTCGCTGGGGACCGTCGAGCCCGGGGCCCGCGCCGACCGGCGGCCGGCTTCGCGCGACCTTCGGAATTCGGACCCTCCTGGGTTTGATAGACACGGGCCTCGAACGCCTCCAGGAGCTTTTCGCACCGTTGCAGCCACTCTTGCGCGAGGACGCGATTGGGCGCCCCGAACCAGTCACGCCCTTGAACGCGGTCAAACCACTGGACGATCTTCTCGAACTCGATGCGGATCTCTTCCGCCTCTTCGTAGGTGAAGTTCTTGCGGAAGGTCTCGAACTCGATCTCCTTCTGAAAGTTGACTTCACAGTTCTCGACGATCTCGGCATAGTGTTTGGTTGCCTGACTCAGAAACTCTGCTTCCAGTTTCCGCTGGTCGTCCGGGCCCGGCTGTCGCAAAGCCAGTAGATGGAACTCGCCATTTGCCTCCGAGATCCGGTCCATCACGGGCCGCAGCTCGCGCCTGATGGCCGGGGTATCGGGGAAACAACACACCGACTGTTGCAAGTAGACGGCACCAGCCTTCTTCAGCTGACGCCAGACCGCCACGCGATGCGTCGTTGGCCGGTTGGGCATCCGGTAGATCAGGAGAACGAACCGGCGAGGAGGCTGAACCATTCTGGACATTCTAGGGCGTGCACGCAGGGTGTGCCTCGCGTACCCCAGTGAGCGAAAGTGCGCTGCGGGCGGGAACGGAACCAGGCGTACAGAGTCATCGGCAACCGCGCGGAGCGTGTCAACTTGTCCCCCGACGAGACCGGCGCTCCCCGTTCTCGATGAGGGTCTGCCCGCCGGCTGCGTTTCCCGCGTTCGCATCCGCCACTGCGAACCCGAGGATCGCGCCTTCGTCAATGCTCATGGTTCGATGGCGTACTTGCAGTGCCGGAAATATCGACCGCTCCACTTACTGCTCCGACGACCGAGCGCCAGGCGCCGCTGACCGCTTCCGCCAGCAGCACAACATCGTTACCTGTCGATCGCTTCGGTAGCTGCTGTCGAGATGCGTCGGCGTCCCCTTTTGCGCTGGCGACCGCTGATGGAGCGTGCGCCACCTGATTGCCTGTTCTGCGGCCGGTGAAGCGTTCGTGCCAGCGAGTCGAGCATTCTCTGCACAGATTCCGTGCTTGCCAATGGCCGGCACTAGCGAACAGCTGCCGTTTGCACCCGCCGTACCGGCCGCTGGCGTAACCCGGCGGCGCCGGCGGTCTGGGAGACCTCGACGACGGGTTGGCAAGGCAGGCGAGATCAAGCACGACCACCAGCGGACGGGGCCAGGGCTATCGCGTCACGTGCGCCGAGACCGCGAGCCAGCGCCCGTCGCGACGCGCCCAGACATCGGTGTAGCGACCGCTCCGCTGCTCACCGTTCGCTGCGCGATAGCTGGTGCGCGCATGGATGATGGCGACGTCGCCGAGGATGCGGACGCGGACGTCACGCGCCTGCAGGCCGCTGATCGTGATCGGCTCCCCGGTCTGTTCCAGGAATTGTCGCTTCCCGACCAGCGATCCGTCCGGATTCGAGCACAGGAAGTCCTCGGCCAGAATCTGGTCGAATCGCGCGATGTTGCCCCGCTGCACCGACGCGAGGTACTCATCGTTGAGCGCGATCAGCCGATCCAGGTCACCTTGCGCATCGGTATCCGAGGGCATCGTGAACTCCTTCATTCGGCCCGCGCGGCGTGTTGTCGGCCGCGCGACACGTATCCCAAACGCCGGATGCTCCGCCTCGCCGCCGGCGAGCGCGGTCAGCGGCTCATGCAGCCGCTGGCCACACCCCGGGCGCCGGTAAGCGAGCCCACCCAGAGAAGTGATGGATCCGCTCTACGTCGCTCGCATCGAGGTCGATCCTGCCGAAATGACCCGGCTTCGGATCTCGGGTCGCCGTTCCTGTGCTCAGGCGGCTCTTCTGCCGCCTCTGGTGAACGCTTTCAGGATGACGAGCAGGATCACCGCTCCGATGAAGGCGACGATGATGCTGCCGATCAATCCCATGCTGCCCTGAACGAAGAACCCGACCAGGAAGCCGCCGATCAAGGCGCCGATCAACCCGACGATCAGGTCGCCGATCAGGCCGAGTCCGCCGCCCCTCACAACTCGGCTCGCCAGGAAGCCGGCGATCAAGCCAACCACGATCCAGGCGATGATGCCTCCAGGGTTGAGATTCATCAGGATCTGCCCCGGCGACCGGTGGCCGCCTCGAACGACGCAACAACGACGGCGGGTACCTGCATGAACATTCTCCTGGAATTCGCGATGATGGGTTGGGATCGGACGTCCGTCGAGTGATCCTCGGATCCCTGATTGCACCTTGAGCCAGGCCCTGTCACCCCGGCGTGATGCTCGCGTGACGCGCCATCACCTTACCGAGCGGGTCGACGCTGCGTCCGGGGCGGTGGATGGGCCCCTCAGGCACGTCACGCGTGGGCTGCCCGGACTTTGCGCCTGCGCCCAGGCGGTGTGATTTCCGCTCTCGCCACCCCCATCTGACCACGAACTCGGCACTGGCTCAGTCACGGTCGGACGTCATCGGCCGTCCCCGTAGACGGCCCGCAGCGCATCCAGGCTGGCCTCGACAAGCCGGCCGGCCTCGCCGCGTTCGATGCTCGTGTTGGTGATGCCGTAGGCCCAGCGGGAGAGATTCTGGTCCAGCACCTCCTCCAGGGTCGCGCCGGCGATGCGGTCGAGATCGCCGGCCAGGGGCAGGTAGCCGTGGCTCCCGTTGCAGTAGCCCATCGGGAAAGTCAGGGAGAACGGGCTCGCAGCGCGGATCTGCACCCCCAGCTCGTTGAACGGTTCGAACGGATTGCCGACCAGTCCGACCTCGCCGATGCGAAGGGCTTGCACCTCGACCATGACCGGCTCGCTCTCCAGCAACTTGATGGCGCGGAAGGACTCCAGCGCCAGTCTCTGGTAGTGGAGCGGGAATCGCTGCGCCGAATTCATGGTGTGCAGATCGTCCGGCCAGACCTTGGGATAGTCGGGCTCGCGCTGCTCCCGAAGCCGCTCCCTGGCCGCGTCGATCTCGGTCAGCGACCAGGGCAGGTGGCGAGCGGTGAGCGCCAGCTGCCGGCTGCCGGCCGCCAGGTGACCGGCTCGACTCGGCCGGATGCGCCGCCCGATCTCCACCGCTCTGGTCGCCAGCTCCTCCCCCAGACGATCCCGGTTGGCGAACGTCATCGGCAATGATTCGAGATTGCCGAACCAGTAGTTCCAGGGCGCCAGGTCGCCGGCGCATCCCTGGAGGAAGAGGCACGCCGTGTCGGGCCAGGTCGCTTCGACGACCGAGCGCACCACCCCCGGGTAGTCAGCGTTCCATAGCAGGTTGTGGCCGCCCATCGTTATCGGATGGCAGGCGAAGCCGACGACGAGCGCGATCGACTGTCCGTCGGCGGCGTCCACGCGAAGCACGGTCACCGTGTCGTCGACGTCGGCCTCCGGCGTCACCCGGTTCGTCGAAACGCCCGGTGCCCGCCCCGTTGCGGCCCCCACCGTCGCCGGCACTCGGGCCTGATGAGCGGCGTAGACGGCGCCCGCGACCAGGTCGGGCAGGGCGGCTCGGTAGCCGTCGAATCCGGGCTGGTCGACGAGGGCGGCGACCGGCTGATCCCGAGTCACGCTCGGCGCGCTGTGGTTGTGGGCGGCGTTGACCAGCACCTCGTCCGCGGACAGGCCGACCAACTGACGAACCCGCCGGCGGATCTGCTCGGTCAGGTGCTCGTCGGCGAAGACGAGGTCGACGCTGACGATGGCGATTCGCCGCGCCCCCTCCTGGAGCAAGAGTGCCCGCGCCAGGAGCGGATCGTGCGTGCCCTCGGCGAGCCCGCTGCGCAGTCCCCAGCAGCCATGGGGAACCCCGCAGGGAGGCGTGATGTCGGCGGTTCCGACTCCAGCCAGCAACGTCACCTCACGCCTCCCCGGGGTCCGCGAGCAGGGATGCACGGTCGGCGATCTGGGCGACGACGCAGATGCAGTCGCCCCGCTCGGTGGCGGCGATCGCGCGGAGGGAGCAGACGACACCGGCCGTCTCCGCGCACACGTCGAACGGCTCCCGGTCCAGGTCGTCGAGTCGATGCAGCCTCCCCACCACCTGGCCGGCCTCCACGCGATCCCCGAGCTCGACCAGGCACTCGAGCAGTCCGGGCTCGGGAGCCATCAGGTAATCGGCGGGGTCGGTGGCTCGGAGCAGCGTCGTCGCCGGCAGGCCGGTCGACCGCCGCGTCTCGACCGCGCCTCGAAGCACGCCAAGTTGACGAAGCACGTTCACCAGCCCGGCGTAGGCGAGGCGATGGACGGCGGCGGTGACCGGGCCTCCTCCGCCGAGCTCGGTGCCGATCGTCAGCTTGCCCTGCGCCTCCGCCTCGTTGACGAAGAGGCCGGTGCCCGCGACGTCGATGTAGACGAACGACCAGTCCGCGTTCCAGGCGAGCATCGCGTCGACCATCGCCGCGCGCTGGGCCGGATCGGCGACCAGATGGACCTCCGACCAGGGCAAGCAGCGCATCGAGCGACCTCCGGAGTGCAGGTCGATGAGGGCGTCGCAATGGGGCAGGATCTGCCGGGTCAGGTAGTCGGCGAGCATCTCCGCCGGGGTGCCGGTCGGCGACCCGGGAAAGATGCGATTGAAGTTCTCTCCCGAGGGCCAGCTGCGGGTGAAGGCACGCGCGGCAGGCGGCGACAGACAGGGGATGACGATGACGCGACCGGTCACCGCGGCCGGCTCCAGGGTCCGCGCCAGCTTCAAGGCTGCGATCTGTCCCTCGGGCTCGTCGCCGTGGTTGCCGCCGGTGACGAGAACGGTGGGGCCGGAGCCGTTGGCGACACAGACGACGGGTACGAAGAGCTGTGCCCAGGCGCTGGTGTCGGAGGAATAGGGGATCCGGAGCTCACCCTGCTGACGCCCCGGTCGCTCGAAGTCCAGGCGGGTCGTGATCGGCGACGCCGCCATCGTGCTCGTGTCGGGGGTCATCTCACGCCCGCCCCGCCGTGCCGGCGGTCACCTGGCAGCGAGCCAGCACCTCCTCGTCGAGGTCGACACCGAGCCCGGGGCGGGTCGGGATCTCCACCTCGCCGTCGCGCAGCGGCCATCGCTGCGAGACCAGCTGGCGGTTGAGCTCCGTCTCCTGCACGCAGTACTCGAACAGCTCCGCCTCCTCCGTCACGGCCAGCACGTGCAGGCTCGCCGCCTTGATGATGCCCGTACTCCACGAGTGCGTGACACAACGCCGGCCGCGGCGACGGGCGAGCTCGGCGATGCGCACACACTCGGCGATGCCGCCGGCCCGGGTCACATCCGGCTGCACGATCTCGACGTCACCCTGCTCGACGAGCCGCTCGAAATCGGCGACGGTGGTCTCCTCCTCCCCGGCCGCGATCGGTATGTCGACGTTCGCCGCCAGCCGGCGATATTTCGCATAGTCGTCGGGCATGAACGGCTCCTCGATCCAGTACGGTCTGGAGG
>JBAPVZ010000386.1:0-6187 GCA_049283435.1 Candidatus Dormiibacterota bacterium | reverse complement strand
CAGGGTCGCGCGCTCGTTATGCGCGACGACGACCTCGACCTCTTCCACGCCGGCCATTATCGCGGGATGACCACCAACGCCGTACCGGCTTTATCGCATGCCCGTTCGCCTCGATGGCTTGTAGGTAGGCGTGCGTGGCTCGGACCTGGGTCGCTTCGGGAAAGGTGCGCGGGCGCGCCCGGATCCAGGTGATCGTGCCAGGCCTTCGGGCGTGACACGCCTCTTCGCCATGCTCGGGCCTTGTCACCGGCACTGACTCGACAAGGAGAGTCTCGTGACCGAACCGATTCCGACGGTCGGCACAGATCGCGCACACCGCGGGCCGCCCGGTGTGTTCGACACCGCAGGTCGCAGATCGTCAACCGCATCCCACTTTCGGCGGCCGTCGCGCAGCGCATAAACGCGCGGCGCCGAGGCTCTCGGCTTCGATCGGCTCTACGACAACTTCGGCACCGTGATCGAGCGAGACGCGGCCGCGCCAATGGTCCTCCGGCCCGCAGTCATCGCGGGCGCCGTCATTGGCTGCTTGATCGGCGTTTACTGACGGACCCGACGACATGGCTCGTGCACGCGCCCCACCTGGGTGATTGCGTTGATAGGGCCAGCACGAGAGGGCCGCCGTTCACATCGTTACGGTCGATAGTCTGGATACGCCCGATGATGAGCTCGGGAGCGTGTGCGGCGACGCCGTGACGGTTCGGCGCTGCGCCGGGGACTTCCCCCGAGCGACTCAGACCTCGGCGGCGGCGTTGTACTGCTCGTCGTTGACGTGCTCGCCCCAAGTGACGGGGCGGCCGTTCTCGTCGGCCTCCTGCATCGCGATGTGGGTCATGAAGCGGTTGGGCGCGGCGCCGTGCCAGTGATTCTCTCCGGGCTCGAAGAACACGCGGTCGCCGGGCCGGATCTCCTCGATCGGCCCCCCCTCGCGCTGGCAGCGGCCGATACCCTCGGTGACGTAGATCGTCTGACCGAACGGATGGGTGTGCCACGCGGTGCGGGCACCCGGGGTGAAGTGGATGCTGGCGGCGCCGGTTCGAGACGAGGGCGAGGGGACGGCGATGGGGTCGATGTAGACCGTTCCGGTGAACGACTCGCTGGGACCCCGGTTGGTATCGAGAGAGTTGCGGGTGATATGCATGGTCTGCTCCTCTTCGCGCTCCGGGTTATCGTTATCTATCGTCATCGACTGCGACGACCCAGATCGTCACTGGGCGCACAGACGGCCCTGACACCGGCGGGCGGCGAGCCAACGCGGCGACCTTCGCCGATCCGGTCCAACTCATCGGTGCGCCAACCGGTCATCGACCGACCATCACCTTAAGCACGTCGCGAGCGGCCATCGCAGGTGGCCGCCGGACATGCCGGCGAGCCCAGGGGGTCCGGGCCAAGACCCGGCCGGGCTCGACGCCTCCGATGCCTCCTCCCCCCCTCCGGACACCGGTGTTGGCCACAGGGGCCGGCGCCGCTTTCCCCGCCCGACATCTGATGCTGCGCCCGGTAGCTTCACGCGTCATGCCGCGTACGACCCTCGATCTCGACGCCTGGATGCTGCGCGAGCTGCGCCGTCGCGGCCAGCGTCAGCGCAAGAGCATGGGAGTGGTCGCATCCGAACTTCTCGCCGGGGCTCTCGCCGACTCCGATCTTCCGCCCCAGGGAACCGACTTTCGCTGGGCCAGCGCCGATCTCGGGAATCCACTCGTTGACCTCGAGGATAAAGACGCACTGCTCAGCGCGCTCGACCGCCGCGCATGAGCGCGACCGTCGACGCCAACGTACTCGCCTACGCCTCCAACGAGGCGGATCCGGTCCACGCGCGGGCACCTTCCCTGGTCGAACGACTCGCCGGCGGCCCCGATCTGGTCTACCTGTTCTGGCCCGTCCTGATGGGCTACCTTCGCATCGTCACCCACCCGGCAATCCTGCCGCGCCCGATGCCAAGCTCCGACGCAATCGCGAACGTCACTGCCCTGTTGGGGCGAAGGCACGTGCGCACGCCGGCCGAAGTCGATGGGTTCTGGGACATCTTCCGGTCGGGCTCCATCGAGTGGTTGCGCGGGAACGCCTTCCCAGACGGACACCTCGTGAGCCTCATGCGACAGAACGGGGTGACGACGATCTACACCCGTGATCGCGACTTCCGCCGCTTCGACGGCATCCGCGTACAAGATCCGTTCAGCTGATCGATAGGGCCGGAAAAGCGTCACGACTCCAACCGCCGTCACTGCCGGTCGATTGGCGCCGCCACGATTGGGCGCGGTCCTGGTGCTCGAGAACCCTTCCGCATGACCCTGCCTGACCGCAGGGTGGGCCGCGCCGAGCCGCTCCTGGGCGCCCACGTCATCATGCCCAGACTGGCGACAGGCATGGACCACTCGGCTCCGCCGCCAGTCGAGCGAAACGCCGTGCACGCCATGTCCCTCCCACTTGGTACCGGACGCCCTGCCGTCAAGCTCGGCCCTCGGGTCTGCGCCCAGCGGTCGGATCCACGGCCTGCGGCTCCAAGCGTAGGGAGCTGCCAAGACCGGGCCATGGCTCGCCGGGTGACCGGCCCGCAGCGATCAGCACGTCTCGTGTCCCGTGGGCCGGCAGACGCTACCCACCGGCGAGGCGGACGCCTCGCCGCTGCATCACAGGTGTCCGAGGAGCCCCGGCGCCTGGGTCGGCGCGGTCGAGCCCTTGGGACCCGGCTCTACGGTCACGGCGATCAGCGCATCTCCCTTCAGGTCACGGTCGAGCAGCAGGGCCTTCGAACCGTCCGGCTCGGGAAGGAACACCCCAGCCGGGTGCATGTGCGTCGCGTTCGGGCCGACCCAGAGCTCGTAGACACGATCCGACGTGAGCTGCGGCAGGTGTGCCAGGTTCACGACCGTCAGCTTCTGCGCCGGCAGCAGGACGGTCTGACCGCTCGCACCGGGGATCGTGCTCGCCGACGTCGTTGCGATCGCGTGCCGGGTGACCGTCGCCGCCTGCGCCTGGTGCTGCACCTGGTCGCTCAGGTAGACGTTCCAGCCGCCGAGCGCAACCAGCGCGACCAGCGCGGCCGCGATCGCCCACTGCATCGGGGCGGGCCAGGTGCGCCGTGGCGGGCGCGCTTCGCGGACGCTCGCCGCGCGACGCGGCGGCGCCACCGAGGGCGGGGCGCCGGCGACGGCGAGAACCCGTTCCCGCAGGCGCCCCGGCGGCGTCGCCTCCTCGGCAGCGAGCGGCAGCGAGTTGGTCGCTCGCCGAAGCCTGCTCTCGAGCTCACGGCAGCCGGCGCACGAGGCGAGGTGAGCGCGGACCGTTGCCTCCTGGCTCGGCTCCAGCGCGTCGAGCACGTAGGCCGCCACCTCGTTCTCCATGCCGTCGTCGTTTCGTTCAAACATTGGGTTCCAGCCCCTTGCCCTGCAGATAGGACTGTAGTTTCTCGAGGGCGAGACGCATCCGTCCTTTGACGGTGCCGATGGGCACCCGAACCATCTCCGCGATCTCGCGGCCGGTGTACCCGCCAAAGTAAGCGAGCTCGACGACCTGTCGCTGCTCTCCGGGCAGCGTCTGCATCCCGGCACGGATCGCGTCGCGCTCCATCGAGGCGGCCACCGTTGCCCACGGGTCCTGCCCGCGCGCCGGCGCGGGTACCTCGGCAAGCAACGGGAGTTCGCGGCGCTCCATGCCCGACCGCCCCCGCAGGTAGTCGACAGAGCGGTTGCGGACGGCCGTCAACAGCCATGCGCGCAGCGCTCCCCGTTCGACGTCGAACCGGGGTGCCGCATTCCAGATCTTGAGGAACGCGTCCTGGACCACATCCTCGGCGCGCCCCGAGTCGCCGAGAACTCGCAAGGCCACCGAGTAGGCGAGCGCGCCGTAACGATCGTAGAGCTCGGCGAGGGCGTCGACGTCACGATTCGCCAGCCTCTCGGCCAGTTGCGGATCGCTGAGATCGGCGCCTCGGGTGTTCACGAAAATCGGCTCTCCGGTCCTCAGCCAGCGCTGATCGCGAGCTGCGGAAGGTCGACATAGCCGGTGTCGTCGCTGGCGCCGGTGACGCCGAAGCGGCCCTCGGCGCGGTCGAGCAGCCGCTCCAGCAGGTTGACGCCCTGCAGGCCGGGAAGCCGCCCGATCGACTGGTCGATCGTGCGCGTGGCCTCGCGGCCGTCGGCGCCCGAGAAGAGGAACATCGCCAGGTTGTCCACGTCCTCCGCGCTCTTCACACCCTCTCCGACGGCTCGGAAGCGGCGGGTCATCACCCAGCGCACGGCTCGACGGGCGATCTCGCTCTCCTCGAGGAGTCGCTCCGCCTGCGAGCGGTAGAACGCGAAATGCACGCGCTCCTGCTTGATGATCCGCTCCACGATCTGGGTCAGCACCGGATGGTTTGCGCGACGAATCAGCTGCTGGTATCCGGTCAGGGTTGTCATCTCGTTGGTGGCGCCGATGGTGAGGTAAATCGCCGGGAAGAAGGGTAGCAGGTAGGAGCCGAAGAGCACTGTCATCACCGAGGTGGCGCGGTGCAGACCCTCCTGGAGCCGGATCTGCCGTGGGCGATCCTCCTCGACGCGCACCCCGTAGGCGCGAAGGAACTTGGCGAAGGCGTCCCCGTGATACATCTCCTCGTATCCCCAGACGGAGAGGAACGACGTAATCACCGGATCCATGCAGGCCTTCGAGACGAGCAGCTCGGAGAGGAAGATCACCGTGTGCGTCTCGATGTCCATCATGTAGAGCATCGACTCGATCGCGCCGGCAGGCAGATGATGTCGCCGGACCTCGTCCCAGTCGACGTCGGTCAAGTCGAGCCGCTTCGAGGTCAGCTTGTATCTCTCGATGTCGAACGCCACGGATGCACCTCCTCATGTAGTGCCTGAGGATGCTGCGGCGGCCGGCCACCGGCCACTGCGCAGCTCACCCATCTCTACGCAGCGGTCGAGCTTCTGGATCATCGTCGGCACCCGCTCGGCGAGTCGTTGTCGCACCTCGGCATCGACGCGGCCGTCGGGACGCCGGGCTCGATCCTGGGGTCGGCGTCACGGCGGCCTGACCTGGGCGCGCCGAGACTACTCATGCACCGTCGTGTGGACAGTGCGTTCGTGGCGCCAGGCCTTCAGGAAGCCGACGTAACAGAGCACCTGATCGAACTCCTCGTCGGTGAGGCCGTCGAAGATCGCTCGCGGGACCGAGCGCACAGGCGCGGCGTCGCTGGGTCCTGTTCCCCCTGGGCCGGGGCCGCGGCTCGAAGCCGGAATCGGATACCCGGCATGCCGCGCAAGCGTCATGAGATCGAGCTCGTAGATGCCCGCGAGGTCGACGAGATATTCCATCCTCACCCGTCGAACCCGGCCGTTCTCGATCTGGCTCAGGTGCGCGTTCGTCAGCCGGCCGCTGGTCCGAGCCTCGACCTGCCGCAACGTCATACCCAGCGACCGGCGGGTCCGGCCGAGGTAGCGACCGAAGGCTCGAGGTCCGAGCGAGGGTAGCGGGACGGCGCGGGATGATCCCAATCCCCGGCGGGCAGGGCCCTCTCCCGGTCGACCGTCATCCGCCGTCGGCGAGCTCAACTCGTGCTCCATGTGACGTCCTCTGGCCGAACGAGGCCTGGAAACTCGGCGACTCCTGATTCCGGTGGACTCCCGCCCGTGACGGATCGCGCGTGGGCATGGCTCTCAGCTCTCACGCGTACGTCAACAGGTGTACAGGGGACCGCAGCCGACCCCACCGCCGAAGCGGCGAGCCGACTGCGGCCTTGCCGGCCCCTAGGTGAACCTAGGGGTAGTTCCGGACTGCTTGGTGACTAGTAGCCGAACCCGCCACCCTGGAAGACGGAACCCAGCGAAAGGGCCAGGTTGAGGCCAAGGTGAAGGAACGACGCGAACTGATCCCAATACATACGGGTTACCCCTCTGGTTCATACGAGCTTGTCGAAGATCCCAACTGCAGTCGGATCGGTACGCCCCTCGTTACGAAGGTCGGCTGCGGGCGGATCACTCGATTCTCGGATTGTTGCGGCAACGCCGAGCGGGCCCGCGGGGAGAACGTCGGAACGGCCAAGCAACCTACGCTTATCGCAACCAATCTGTCGAATAATTCGCACTGTCCGGTAAGCGCTGCTAACAATAAAGAGCGCTCAAAACCGAGGGTATTCCGTAGTAGAATGCGGCACCTGGGTGGTGACCGCGATGACGCGGACATCGTTGAATCGTGTGCGAGGGTG
>JBAPVZ010000385.1:0-3201 GCA_049283435.1 Candidatus Dormiibacterota bacterium | reverse complement strand
GGCGCGGGGCGCCCGCGGCATCAGGCGGTCGCGCGGGCGGCGCGGGCGAGCGCGACAATCGACCCGGAGTGCCGGATCTCGCCGGCGAGCGCGACCTCCAGCGCCTCTCGCAACGGCAGCTCCGTCGTGACCATGTCGCGCTCGTACGACTCCAGCTCCTGTGGCACCCGGGTCATCGCCTGGGCGAGGAAGAGGTGCTGGACGTCGTTCACCGACGCGAGCGGCCGCGCCGTTCCGAGCGAGGTCAGCCGTTCCGCCCGCAGGCCCGCCTCCTCGACGAGCTCGCGGTCGGCACAGACGATCGGGTCCTCGCCTTCCTCCAGCGTGCCGGCCGGCACCTCCCAGGAGCACTCGTTCCAGGGGTAGCGCCACTGCCGGACGAGCAGCGTCGTGCCGTCGTCGAATACCGGCACGACCATCGCCGAAGACGGCGCCTCGATGACGGTGTAGTCGCCCTCGTCGCCATTCGGCCAGCGGCAGCGATCGCTGCGCAGCACGAAGCGACCGGAGCGGCCGAGGGGCGTCGTCTCGACCCGCCGCATCGGCGCGGTGGTGTCGATCGGGAGCCGGCGCCCGGGCTCGTGCGCAGTGCTCACGTGGGGTGGGTCATGTGCCGCCGACGACGGCCGCCGCCGCTGCCGCAGCCGCCGCGACGTGACGCGGATCCGCGCCGTAGTCCATCGGCGAGCGCTCGTCGAGATAGCGCTGCATCGTCTCCAGCAGCTCGGGGTGGTCGTCGATGAAGTGGGTCGAGAGCCGGCCGGCGCGGAAGTCCTGACTGTCCAGGATCGCCCGGTGGTAGGGGATCGTCGTGGCCGGCCCGATCAGCACGAACTCGCGCAGCGCCCGGCTCGCCCGGGCGATGGCCTCCGCTCGATCCCTCCCGGAGACGATCAGCTTGGCGACGAGCGAGTCGTAGTTCGGCGGCACGTCGGACCCCGGCCCGAAACCCGCATCGACGCGGACGCCGGGGCCGGAGGGCGCCACCCAGCGGGTGATCCGGCGGGGGTTGGGGACGAAGCGCTTGGCCGGATTCTCCGCGTTGATGCGCATCTCGATCGCGTGGCCGGTCCAGGTCACGTCCCCCTGCGAGAAGGAGAGCGGCAGACCCGCCGCGACCCGCAGCTGCTCCTTCACCAGGTCGACACCGGTCACCGTCTCGGTGATCGGATGCTCGACCTGCAGCCGGGCGTTGACCTCCAGGAAGTAGAAGTCCCCGTCGCTGAAGATGAACTCGACGGTGCCGGCGTTGATGTAGCCGGCGGCGCGGGCCGCGAGCACCGCCGCCTCACCCATCCGCCGGCGGATGTCCGGCGTCACGATCGGGGAGGGGGTCTCCTCCATGATCTTCTGGTGCCGCCGCTGGATCGAGCACTCCCGCTCGCCGAGGTGGACGACGTTGCCGTGCGCGTCGGCGATCACCTGGACCTCGATGTGCCGGGGGTTGCGCACGTACTTCTCGACGTAGACGGTCGGATCCCCGAACGCCGATCCGGCCGCGGCGCGACAGCTCTCGATCGCCGGGAGCAGCTCGTCGTCGCGCTCGACGACACGCATCCCGATCCCGCCGCCGCCGCCGGACGGCTTGACGATGACCGGGAACCCGATCTCGCGCGCGACCCGCGCCGCCTCGTCGGGGTCGTCGAGCGCCTCGCTGCCGGGCGTCACCGGCACGCCGTTCGCCTTCGCCAGCGCGCGTGCCTCCAGCTTCGAGCCGAGCGCGCGCATCGCGGAGGCGGGTGGACCGACGAACGCGATGCCGGCCCGCGCGCAGGCCTCCGGCAGCTCCTCGCGCTCCGACAGGAAACCGTAGCCGGGATGGATCGCGTCGGCGCCGAGATCCGCCGCCAGCTTCACGATGCGGTCGAGCGCCAGGTAGGACTCGGTCGGGGCGGCGGGCCCGATGTGATGCGCCTCGTCCGCGTAGCGCGCGTGGATCGCGTCGCGATCGGCGTCCGAATAGATCGCGATCGTCTTGATCCCCATCTCCGCGCACGCCCGCATGATGCGAATCGCGATCTCGCCGCGGTTCGCGACGAGGACCTTCTGCAGGCGGCGCCGGCCCTTCGCGCTCACCCCTCGTAGACCTCCACGATCGCCGTCAACTCCTCGTTCGCGTGCTGCAGCGACGCCAGCCCGAACATCTCCCGGGTCGCCGCCGTCACCGGCATCGAGGCGGCGGCCTGATGGCCGGCCTGGAGCGCCAGATCGAGGTCCTTGCGGAGCGCGCGCACCTCGAACAGCGGGTTCGAGTGGTCGCGCCCGAGGTAGCCGCGCTCGCGCGCCTTCAGATAGGGCACCATCCGGCACAGGAGCGCGAACACCTGCTCCCGATCGAGGCCACTGCGCTCGCCGGCCGCGAGCAGCTCGGCGCCGATCGCGCTGCAGACGCCGAGCAGCGCGTTGCTGAGCAGCTTCATGCCCGCCGCGTCGCCCCGGGGCCCGACGAGCTGCGGCCGGCCGTAGGTCTCGAGCACCGAACGCACGCGTTCGAGCGCTGCGGCATCGCCGCCGATCAGCAGCAACGCCTCGGCCGACTCGATGGCCGGGATGCTGCCGACGATCGGGCAGGCGAGCAGGGACGCGCCGGCACCCTCGAGGGGGGGCGCCAGTTCCTCCAGCACCTCCGGGCCGGCCGTGCTCATCTCGACGAAGACCTGCTGCGACGCCGGCTCCAGCGACGCGTACACCTCGCGCACGGCTCCGGCGTCGAAAAGGATGCTGAGCACGACCTCCGCGCCCGCCACCGCTTCGGCCGGGGTGCCGGCGACCGCGCCGACCCCGACCGCCTCGGCTCGTGCCCGCGTGCGATTCCAGAGCGTCAGCTGGTGGCCGGCGCCGGCGACCTGCCGCGCGATTGCCGTGCCCATCTTGCCGGTCCCGAGGAGTGCGACCCGCATCTCGTGTTCTCCGTTTCCAGTTGCCAGGCCGCGAGCGACCGCGCAGGCTCAGCCGATCGCGACGAGAGGCTGGTCGGCGCTCACTACGTCCTGCTCGCTCACGAAGATCTCCGTCACCTTCCCGGCCCGGGTCGCCACGATGTCGTTCTGCATCTTCATCGCCTCCAGCACGGCGACGACGTCTCCGAGCTTCACCTCGGCGCCGACCTCGACCGGGATCTTGACGATAAGCCCCTGCATCGGGGCGACGACCGCCCCCTGCTTCGGCGCCGTCGCGGTGCCGGCGCTCGCGGCCCCCGCC
>JBAPVZ010000384.1:0-8576 GCA_049283435.1 Candidatus Dormiibacterota bacterium | reverse complement strand
GGGAACCCCGACAGCTGCTCACGCTGCGCATCCGACAAGAACCGGACCGGCACCCCGCAGACCCTACGACCCCCACCCGAAGCCCCACACCGCAGTAGCGTTGGTTTTTAGTCCACTAATGCTGGGACGCGGGTCCGGAGTGGACCACACGACCCGTCGCGCAACTACGCCACAGCGCCAACGGCTGGCGGCTGTACTGGCCCGACCGCAACACCCGCTGGCAGGAGATCCACGACGTGCCCACCGCGCAGAACGTCACACCCCTGCTGGAAGTCATCGACGACCCGGGCCGGCCGCCCTTCCTCGGATAGAACTACCCACCCACACCGACCAAAAGGGCAGGTCACCAGCGAACTCATGAGCCAGATGGCCCTCGGTGACAGCTACCTCCACGACACCCCTACTCCTCGCCCCGGTGTCCCTTTGTTAATTGACCTAGTCGAGGTAGTCGCGGAGCGGTTGGGAGCGCGCGGGTGGCTCCACGACTGCGATGGCACGCTAGACCCCAGCGCATAACGATCGCGGTGCGGCGAGCAGGACGGTGACAGCCATTCGGGTGCCTCCGGGCGGGGCTCAGTGGTCACGGTGGGTGGCCAGCCGGGCGAGTGCGCCCAGCTCATTGGCGGCGCAGGTGTTTAGACCGGCTAGCTGCAGGTCGCGCATCGCTTGTGCCAGCAGGTCGTCGACTTGGGTCTGGCTCCACGCGCGGCCGCCGGCGAGGTCGATCTGGTCCGCAGCGCGGACCAGATCGGGGTCGGACAGCGGCTGGTCTTGTTGGTAGAGGTCGGCCAGGTCCTGCCCGGCTGGGGTGCCGGAGGTCAGTGCGGCTACCACGGGCAGGGACTTCTTGCGGCTGCGCAGGTCGGAGTAGACTGGCTTGCCGGTCACCGCGGGGTCTCCCCAGATGCCCAGTAGATCGTCCACATGCTGAAACGCCAGGCCCAGGTGCATACCGAAGCGCCGTAGCTGCTCGACCTGTGCTGAGCTGCCACCTCCGAAACAGGCGCCTACCGCGCAGGCACACTCCATCAGGGCACCGGTCTTTCGCTGCACCATCCGCAGGCATTCAGCCAGTTCGACGCCCGCGCGCCGCTCCAGGTCCAGGTCCGCGCTCTGGCCTTCCACGAGGTCCTGCACTGCGGCGCTGAGCTGTCGGATGCCGTCCATGGCGGCCGGGTGGCCGCTGCTGGCGAGCACGTCGGAAGCCAGCGTCAGTACCGCGTCCCCGGCCAGGATCGCCGCGTTGACCCCGAATACGCTCCACGCGGTGGGGCGGTGGCGGCGGGTCAGGTCGCCGTCCATCACGTCGTCGTGCAGCAGGGAGAAGTTGTGCGCCAGTTCGACCGCGACCGCCGCCGGTACCGTCGCGGCTGGCGCGCCGCCCACCGCCTGGGCGCTGAGCAGTACCAGCGTGGGGCGGATCGCCTTGCCGCCCGTTGCCTTAGCCCCAGTGGCCGGTTCTGGCTGGCCGTCTTCGTTGCACCAGCCGAAGTGGTAGCTGGTGATTCGGCGCATGGCCTGCGGCAATGTGTCGACCGCCGCGCGCAGGGCCGGCTCGACAAGGACGCGGCTGCCCGCGAGCACCTCGCGGGCCGATCGGCCCTCGGGTTTCACGTCGATGGTGGTCATCGCTGCTGCCCCCAGTAGCCGATCTCCACGTTGTCCAGGATCCCGAGTGCGTCGGGGACCAGGACCGCTGCTGAGTAGTAGGTGCTGACCAGATAGGAGATGATCGCCTGGTCGTTGATGCCCATGAATCGGACATTGCACCCGGGTTCGACTTCATTGGGGATGCCGGTCTGGCGCAGGCCGATCACGCCTTCGTCGTCCACGCCGATGCGCATCGCCAGGATCGAGCTGGTGCCGGTCGCGGTGATGGGGATCTTGTCGCAGGGCAGGATGGGCACTCCCCGCCAACCCATCATCATGCGCCCGTCGACGTCGACGGGCGGTGGGTAGATGCTGCGGCGGTTGCATTCCCGACCGAAGGCGGCGATGGTGGCCGGATGGGCCAGAAAGAATTTTGACTTCCGCCGGCGGCTGAGCAGTATGTCGAGGTCGTCAGGGGTCGGCGGTCCGGTGCGGGTGGTGATGCGCTGGGACAGGTCAGCGTTGTGCAGCAGTCCGAAATCCCGGTTGTTGATCATCTCGTGTTCTTGGCGTTCTCGCAGCGCCTCGATCGTCAGCCGCAGCTGCTGTTCGGTTTGGTCCATCGGAGCGCTGTACAGATCCGCTACCCGGGTGTGCACCCGCAACACGGTCTGGGCCACGCTCAACTCGTATTCCCGCGGTGTGCGGTCGTAATCGACGAAGGTCGGAGTTAACTGCGGTTCTCCCGCATGCCCGGCGGTTACGTCGATCTTGGCTTCGCCGCGTTTGTTCTGTGGACGTCGAGCCTGCGCTCGGAACCGTTCGAGGTGCGCCCGCAACGTGTCGGACCGGCCGGCCACGTCCTCAAATGCGTGGCGAGGTAGTGCGAACACGGTGCAGGACGTCAACGCCTGGACGCCGTAGCTCCAGGTGCTCCCCGGCCGCACCAGTTCCCGATCCCCGAAGTAGTCCCCGTCGGCCAAGACATCCACTACGGTCGGTTCGCCGTACTTCCCGTGCCCGACCTTGTTGACCTTGCCGTGGGCGATGAGGAACAACTGATCGGCCGGCTGGCCGGCCGCCACGATCGTGTCACCAATCCCCAGCTCGCGCTGCGTGAACCGGCCAACCAACCCGCTGAGCACCTCGGGATCGTCGAAATCCCGCAACATCGGCAACTCGCGCAGTGCACCGGGGATGACCCGTAGCTGGCCGGCTTCGGTGGTGAACGACACGCGCCCGTCGCCCACTCTGTAGGTCAGTCTGCGGTTGACCCGGTACGTTCCGCCTGAGGCCTCCACCCACGGCAACATCCGTAACAGCCACCGTGGCGTGATGGCCCGCATCTGCGGGACGGACTTCGTCGTCGTCGCCAGATTACTCGCGGCTGCCGTGCTCAGACTCAACTGCCGCCGCTCGTCATTCACCACAGACTCCGTCACCGCATGCACCGCCAATCAGTCAAGCGCCAGAAGCCGATTAAATACTTACGCTGCTCAGCGCACCGATCACAGCGGCCGACGTGCCCAGCCCGGTCGGGCCGCCGAGCCGCTGCCGCGGCGGCCGGCGATACCGCCGGCGCAATGCTGATTCGGGATAGCGGCCGGTCAAGACATGCCAGTCCAAGATGCCGGCCATCCAGTCCTGCAACCCCACCACGTATTCATCGAGAGCCTCGCTGGCATCAGCGTCCAGACCGATATCCTCGACGACGAACGACAACTCGGTGGCCAGCACGTGTTCGAACTGCACCATCCGCGACGTCATCAAGTCGTTCACCACCGAAACCGCTCGTTCCCGGTCTGTGTCGAGGAACTTTTGTACGACCAGCACACAGTTGTGCACCTGACCCTCGAACTCGATCTCCTTCTGGTAGGAGAAGATGTCGTTGGTGAAGCAGGCGTAGTCGGCTGCCGAGTTCTCCAGCGCACGAAGTGTCCGGGTGCGGAAGGTCTCCGCTGGGATCCGCGCGGTCCGGGCTATCCGTGCCAGGTTCATCGTAAGATCTGAGCCGAAGGTCTTGCGCCGCATCTCGACATAGTCGACGGGATCGGGGATCCGATTCTGGATGTGGTTGGACAGCTCCCACAACCAGCTCGTCGTCATGTCTTCGACACCTTGCCGGAACTGACGGCGCTGGGGCATGGCCATCGGGGACGCCGTGCGCATCCACAGCTCTGCCAGACCTTTTTCTACCGCGTTGGCCGGCGGTGGCGCGGTGTCACAGTCCAACGGCATAAACATCGGCAGCCGGGCATTGAACACCTTCGCCGCCACCATATTCCGGGTAGGGCCGAAGACCGCCGGAAAATAATCGTCACCGTAGGTCCCCCAGGTCAACCAGGCCGAGGACTGGTCGAGCTCAGGACCGGACGCGTCGGGATGAAGCCTCGCCGCGCAGGCGGCGAAATCGAACAAGGCGAGATTCTCCTCATCCCAGATGCCGACACCACCCGGGAGTGACTCCAGCATCCCCATCTCCCGAGCCCAGTCGATGCAATGCTGGCGTGACCGCTCCAGATTGACATTGACCCGGGCCTGGTAGGGCATGTAGAAGTCCGGCAGAGTGGTCGGCCCTACCGGTTCGTAGGGAATGTACGTATGGTATTTGACTCTTTGCAGACCCAAGGCCCCGAGCGACAAAGCGCTAGGTGACAGCGTGAGTTGCGTTGCTGACGTGCCCAAGCCGGTGGGGCCGCCAAGCAGTCGCTGCGCCACCGGCGGTTCCCGCTGGGATTTCTTGTTCATGTACCGGCTGGACCGCATGTGCCACTCGTGGCCACCCGACTGCCAGTCCTGCAAACCCTTGACATAGAGCAGCACATTCTCGCGTTCCACCAGATCCAAGCCGTATTCCTCGAACAGCGAGGGCAACTCGGTCAGGGTGGTGTTCTCGAACTGGTGCAGCCGGGAGGTCAGGATGTCGTTGGTCAGGTCCGCGGCACGTTGCGGGGGGACATCGAGGAACCGTTCCAGCACCAGGACACAGTTGTTGATCTCACCTTCCTCTTCGGTTTCCCGCTGGTAGGAGAAGAGGTCGTTGCGCAGGTGCACCCCGTCGGAGAAGGTGTCCTTCAAGACCCGCATCGGCCGGGTGTGCGCGATCCTGGCCGGGATCTCGACGAACGCGGCGTGCTCCACCAGGTCGGCTGACCACGGTGCGCCGCCGACCTTGCGGCGCACCTCGACATATTCAATCGGGTTCGGCACCCGGTTCCCACTGATGTTGGCGAGCTCCCACGTCGACTCGTGCAGCAGGTTCTTGGTGCTCTCGAAGAACCGCAATCTCCATTCCGGGGACCTGTGCGGCACGGTACGCGCCCACAGATTGATCAGTCCACGCTCAACCGGATTGGTCGGCTCCGGCGCCGCACTGAGATCCACCGGCATGAACTCGGGCAGCCGATCGAGGTACTCCTTCGCGCCGGTCTGATCCTGGCTGCGCTTGTAGATCTCCAAGAAATGATCGTCAAAATAGAATACCCAGACATACCAGTCGGTCACCAGGTCAAGCTCACGACTTGGTGCGTCGGGATGCGTGTACGCGCACAGTAAAGCGAAGTCCATGGAATCGAACTTGGCCTCGTCCCAGATGTCCGCGCCGGGCTCCCCTGGTGGCGCGTCAAGCATTCCCATCTCGCGGGCCCACGCTTTGGTGTGTGCGCGTGCCGTGTCCAGGTGCGGGTTCAACCGCGCTGGGTACGGCATGTAGAAATCCGGCAGCTCATAGGGTTGCATGACTAGCCCTCAATTAACGTCCGTCACGAACATGGCCGGTGTTGACCCGAGCTGACGCCCTATTTCGATTTCTTCGCCGATCCCGAGGAAGACGCCTTCGACGACTCCGTGGGAGCTGCGGACTCCGTGGCGTCGGACGGTTGCGGAGTGCCAGGCGCCGGCACGTCGTCGAAACGCGATATCTCGACGTTTTCGAGGATGCCGATGGCGTCGGGAACCATGACGGCCGCCGAATAGTAGGCGCTGACCAGGTAGGACATGATGGCTTTTTCGTCGATGCCCATGAAGCGGACGTTGAGCCCGGGCTGGACCTCATCGGGAAGTCCGGTCTGGTGCAGACCGATCACGCCTTGCTTGTCCAAGCCGGTGCGCATCAGCACGATGGAGCTGGTCTGGTAGCCGGTGACCGGGATCTTGTTGCACGGAAGAAGCGGCACACCACGCCAGGCCGGCACCTTGTGACCGTTGAGGTCGATGTTGTGCGGGTAGATCCCCCGTCGGTTACATTCCCGACCGAACGCGGCGATGGCTCGCGGATGAGCCAGGAAAACGTCCGGATCCTTCCACACGGTAGCCAGCAGCTCGTCGAGATCATCGGGTGTCGGTGGCCCGGTACGGGTGCTGATCCGCTGCGAGAACTCGGTCTGGTGCAGGAGCCCGAAGTCTTCGTTGTTCATCAGCTCGTCTTCTTGGCGTTCCCGCAACGCCTCGATGGTCAGCCGGAGCTGCTCTTCGACCTGGTTCATCGGGTTGTTGAACAGGTCCGCCACCCGGGTGTGCACCCGAAGCGGGGCCTGGGCCACGCTGAGCTGATACTCCCTGGGGTAAAGCTCGTAATCGGCGAACGTCCCATCCAGTGGGTGTTCCTGCGGATGGCCCGCGCTGAGCTTGATGAGGGCCTCACCATGTTCGTTCTGGGCTTCGTCGAGGCTGGCTCGGAACCGGTCGACACTGTCCCGCAAGGAAGCATGCTGATCGCGTACTCGCTGGAATGCCTGCTCGGACAGCACCAGTACCTTGCACGACGTCACCGCTTTGACGGTGTAGGTCCAGGTGTCGTTGCCCTCGATGACCAGCTCGCGATCGCCGAAATAGCCGCCGTCGGAGAGGGTATCCAACACCGTTGGTTCACCGTACTTGCCGGGGCCGATCTTGTTGAGCTTGCCGTGGGCGATGAGGAACAGCTGGTTAGCGTCGTCACCCTCCCGCACGACTGCGCTGCCAGCCGCGATGTCTCGCAGCTCGAACTGGTCTGCTATCGCACTTAGCACGTCCGGGTGATCAGTGAAGTTCCGCAGCATCGGCAACTCGCGCAGTTGATCGGGAATGACATGTATTGCAGCGTCCCCGTTCATCGTGAACGTCACTCGACCATCACCCACTGTGTAATTCGCCCGGCGGTTGACTCGGAAAGTTCCGCCCGAGGCCTCTACCCAGGGCAACACCCGCAACAGCCAACGCGACGTGATCTCCTGCATCTGAGGCACGGATTTCGTCGTCGTCGCCAAATTCCGCGCAGCATCCGTCGCCAAACTCAACTGTGGACGCTGACCATTCTGCGCCAGCTCACCATTCACACTCGACTCCGTCTGCACCGACTCAGTCACACCACACACCACCAATCTCTATCCGCACCAACAGAGAAAAAATTCAGAAAGACGGGCGTTGAAAACCGCGTCCGTCTATTCAGTCTGATGAGGAGCATCATCGCACCGTGCGCTCGCCCGAGCGCGCAGCGACGACTCCCTGATGCCCAGCGACTCTTCGCGATTATTTATGGGTGCAGCGGCGGGCATATGCTCAAAGCTCGATTCTGAGGAGCACGTTGCGCGTCCATGAAATTCCGAATTCAGAATCTACCAGGTATAGCGCCACGCCAAAGTACACGATGTGTAGAATAGCGCCGCCCACGAAATCGGTACAGTCACCCAAAAGTGATACCCGAAATGGTGGAAAATCGCAAAAGCTTTGCTTGCTCACGGTGACAGTTGACTGGCGGCGTGCACATATGGCTTAAGGGGTGCAGCACTGGTGAGCGCCGCGTAATCAACTGGCGCGTATTCGATGGGGTTGCCCGTGTGTCAGCGTGGGTGGTGGCCGCCGGCTGCGTAGTGGCTCCAGGTTCCGCCGGCTTGGGTGACGGGGCGCTGAGAGAATCGGACCCGGGTTATCGGGCGTTGTTGCGCCTGCCCGGCGTTGGCCCGGTGTTCGCCGCGATCTTGCGTGCCGAGATCGGTGAGATCACCCGGTTCCCCTCACCCGGCCAGCTGAGCTCGTGGGCCGGGCTCACCCCACGCCACCGTGAGTCGGACACCACGATCCACCGTGGCCGGATCACCAGTGCGCCATCGACACAAGCTGCGCCAGTTGTGTTCGGGGATCAAGACCGGCGCGCACGCGCGGTGCTGGCAAGAATGCGCTGTTCATTCCCCGCTCGGATATGTTCGGTCTGGACGGACGACGCCGGCTGTCCGCGTTGAACTTGCCGGAGGGGGTCTGTTGCGTAGGCGGGAAGCAGCCAAGATTTCCGATGTGCTGCTTCGATCAGATGGCATGGGCGAGTTCGGTGAAGATCGCTGTGAGCTGATGCCGTGGGTCGATATCCGAACCGAGTTCGTAGTGGCCACGACGGAGGTTCTGGACGAACGCGTGCCCGGCACTGATCACCCGTGCCGAGCGCAGCCGTTTCAGGCCGCGCATCGGCCGTAACCTGGCCTTGAGGCGCCCATGATCGGCTTCGACGGCGTTGTTCGCATACTGCTCGGTGACGTGACACGCGGCAGGTATCAGCTCCTCGATCACCCGCGGGTAGGCCGGCGCCCGATCGGTGGTCACCTCGGCGGGCCGTGGGCCGTGCTCCAGGACACGAGTGAAGAACCGGCGGGTGGCGGCGAAATCCCGTTTGGGGGAGACCAGCACATCGATGACCTGGCCGTACTGGTCGATCGCCCGATACAAATAAACCCACCGCCCGGCGACTTTCACATACGTCTCATCCACAAACCAACGATCTCCCGGGACGTGCCGGCAGGGACGAGCCGCATCGACCAGCAACGGAGTGAACCGCTGCACCCATCGGTAGACGGTCACGTGGTCGACCGTGATGCCTGTTGCCGAGCACTGATTTTGCAGACGACGGCGTCGTTCACGATGCCCACGCATGGTCACGGGCATCGTCGTCATGTTGGCGGCATGATCGTCACACCGCCGGTTGGCGACGCCAACGGACGTCCGGCAACGCGGGCGGC
>JBAPVZ010000383.1:0-2639 GCA_049283435.1 Candidatus Dormiibacterota bacterium | reverse complement strand
GGGTTACATCAATTTGTTGAAGTGAGTCGAGGGGGACGGTGATGCGGAAGGGGAATGGCGGATCGCTCGCCCGGATCGCCGGGGCAGTGAGGGAGGGAACGGTGTGAGGCAGGCATTGGCGTCCGAGGTCGAGGCGATGCGGCGAGAGCTGCCGGCGACCGAGCACTTCGCTTACCTGAACACAGGGACGGCCGGGCCGCTCCCCGCGACGGCGGGGCGGGTGATGGCGGATCTCGCCGCCGCAGAGCTGCGCGACGGTCGCATCTCGATGGCCGGCTTCCACGCGTTCTTCGATCGGATGGCGGAGCTCCGGACCGCGCTCGCCTCCTGCATCGGAGCCGACGCTGGGGAGGTGGGGCTGACCCACAACACGACCGAGGGCATGAACATCGGCCTCTCCGGGCTCGACTGGGGGGCGGGCGACGAGGTCGTCACGACGACGCTCGAGCATGGCGGTGCGCTGCTGCCGCTGTACCAGCTGCACCGCCGTCACGGCGTGCGGATCACGTTCGCCGACGTGGGAAACGGCGAGCGAGACGCCGCGCTCACGGCGATCGAGCGGGCGATCCATCCCGGCGTCCGCATGGTCGTCCTCTCCCACGTGACGTGGGGCACCGGGGCGGTGCTGCCGATCGGTGAGATCGCCCAGCTCGCGCACGAGGCCGGCGCCCGGGTCCTCGTCGACGGAGCGCAGTCCGTCGGAGCGCTGCCGGTCGACGTCCATGCCCTGGACGTCGACGTGTACGCCTTCCCCGGCCAGAAGTGGCTGTGCGGCCCGGAGGGGACCGGCGGGTTGTACGTCACGCGTGCCCAGCTGGACGCCGTGCAGCCCACCCAGATCGGATTCTTCGGTTGTGATCACAATGCCTACCGCGCCAACGACGTCGAGGGCTTCCGGCTGCTGGAGTCTGCCCAGCGCTACGAGGTCGGCTCCCTGTATCGCCCCAGCTTCGAGGGTCTGCTCGCCTCCGTGGGCTGGCTGGCGGGACAGTCGAATCGATTCGAGGCGGTCCGTTCGCTCACTGACTACTGCCTGGAGCGGGTTCGAGCGATCGCCGGTGCGAGGCTCCTGAATCCGGCCGGCGGGGAGCGCGCAGGGCTGGTCGCGTTCATCGTGCCCGGAGTCGACGTGACGGACTGTGTCGCGTACCTCGCCGAGCGGGGCGTCCTCATCCGCTCCATTCCGGACAACGATGCGCTGCGAATCTCCTGCCATTGCTTCAACACCGCAGACGAGGTCGATCGCGCGGTCACGTTGATCGAGGAATACCGGGCTCGCTAGCAGCGACCGCTGCACAGGCCGGTGCACAGCGAGGAGAACGTCACATGGCACAGATACCGCTCGTCCCGGGGCAGCTGGAGCAGAAGCTCAAGAAGTCGATGTCGCTGCCGCAGTCGCTCGCGGTCGCGTTCCATCAGATCGTGGGGGCGGGGATCGTCGCCCTGACCGGCGTTGCGATCGCCTTGACGGGAGGAGGGGCGCCGATCGCTTTCGTCCTCGCCGCGGTCGCCGTCATCATCTACTCGATCCCCTACGCGGCGCTGGCCAGCGCGATGCCGATGACGGGCGGCATGTACCGCTACCCGACGCGGATCTTCAATCCCTCACTGGGTTACGCGGTCGTGTGGATGTTCATCGCCCTGGAAGCGAGCATCAGCATCTACGCGCTGACCGCAGCCCAGTACATCCATGCGCTCTTCCCGACCATCCCCTCGATGCCGGTCGCGGTCGGGATCCTGACGCTCTTCTTCCTCCTGAATCTGGCGGGCGCCGCGATCTCCTCGAGCATCGGCGTCGTGATGGCGGTGATCATGGTCGCGGCGTTCCTCACCTACGTCGGCTTCGGCATCCCACACATCCACTGGGCCACCTTCTCCAACCTCGCGCCGAATGGTGTCACCGGTCTCCTCACGGCGGCCGCCCTGATGACCTTCGCGACCGGAGGCGGGACGGTGGCCGCGGAGTTGGGGGGCGAGATGAAGAAGCCCCACCGCGACATCCCGATCGCGATCATCGGCGGAACCGTCGTCGCGGCCATCCTCTACGTGCTGATCGTGACGCCCTCGACGTCGGTGCTGCCGATCAAGGTGGTCGCGGGTCAGCCGTTGACGCTCGTCGCGCAGCACACGATGCCGTATGCCGTCTACCTGTGGTTCATCGTCGGCGGCGCGATCATGGCCGTCATCGCGACGATGAACGCGGCGCTCCTCTGGGGGACCAAGTCGGTGCTCATGGCCGTCGAGGACGGGTGGTTCCCGAAGGGTATGGGGGCGGTGAACAAGAGGTTCGGCACGCCGCACTTTCTCCTGCTCATCCTCTACGCCGTCGGGCTGGTCCCCATCCTCACCGGCCTCAACATCGGCATCATCGCCAGTGCCGGGGCGGGCTTCGGCCAGCTGATCTTCATTGCGCCGATCGTCGGGTCCTACGTGATGCGCCACCGGTTTCCCGAGCTGGTCGAGAAGGCGCCTTTCAAGCTCAATCGATGGCTTCATCTCGCGCTGGTCGTCCTCGCCGTGATGATCAACTGCTATCTGGCCTACCTCCTCTTCAAGAGCCTGACCGGTGAGGTCCTGATCGCGCTTGCCGTCTGGGTCGCCGCCGGTGTGGCCTGGTATGCGATTCGCTATCCCCGGCG
>JBAPVZ010000382.1:0-9954 GCA_049283435.1 Candidatus Dormiibacterota bacterium | reverse complement strand
GCACCACCTCGTCAACGCAAGCCAACTCATCCGCCGTTGCCGCCCTCAAATTACTCCACGTATCAGCACCAAGGAGCCTGATGCCCCGTTCACGAGCTTGCCCCCCCAACCGGCGCATCTCGTCCCGTGCCCATGGTGTGCCCCCTACACAACCCATGATAAGCAGAGTCGTATCTACCATGCCCTATCCCACCCCGCTCCAATGAACCCTGTCTAACTCGAACCTCCCTCATGCTAACGAGTAAGTCCTGTGACGTGGCCGCCGTCGATGTGGGACGAGGTGCTCGAGTCAGTGGCGACGACCGGCCTAAATACCTTCCTGGCTGTACTCTACGTTGAGATTGATGATTATGTGGACTCTGCCCTGGCCCTGATCACGCGCCACGCCGATGCGCGGCTGACCTACTACCCCGCCGACGAGACCGCCCCACGCACACGCAGCTGCTCGGCGACTGGACGACGCTGGTGTTCAAGACGCCGGCCGTCGGCCGCGCCAGAGCCGCCGATCCGCGCCCGGGGAGTCGGACATCGGCCGTGGGCGGATGAATCTGTCAGACGTAGCCGGAGTTCGGTGACAAGCCGATATCAATGCGGGGCGAGCTCAGCACCAGGGCCGCTCAAGGGCGCGGTCGGTAAGATCATCACCTACGGCGTCGGTTTATCCCGACCCGACGCACCAGGCAGCTGCGCCTTGATCAGCTATCCGGATCGCCGCCGAGTCGTGTCGTTACCGGTCGCGGCCGGGGAGATAGTGCTTTACTGCGCCGATGCCCCGGGACAATTCCGCCACCGCGGTGGCTGCCTGCACACCGGTGTGCCGCATCGTGGCGGGGTGTGCAGCGAGCGCACTGCCGGCGGTGTCATGTGACCTTCGAAGACGAGGTGTTATTCGACGCCCATCGGCCCAGCGGGAGGTGCGTGTCTGCCGACCGCCTGGATCTGGTCGCCGTGGACCAGGTGTGGTGCCGGCCGCTGACCGGTCAGCAGCGCGCAGCGGCGTGCCCGGTCCGCGCCCGACAAAGGCGACTTCCCCGGCCAGTTCGCCTCAATCGAAGCCGCCCGGCAGCACTGTCAGATCTTTTTCCCTTGGTACAACGACGAACTCCGGCACAGCGGCCTGGGCCTGCACACCCCCGCCGACGTTCACTACGGCACCGCCACCGAAATCCGCCAGCAACGCGGCATCGTGCTCACCGCCGCCTACCACGCCCACCCCGAACGCTTCGTCCGCAAACCGCCCGAACCACCCGCCCTGCCGACCAGCTCATGGATCAACCCACCCGACCAGAAAGAGGCCACCGCTCAGTAAATACCGCTCGACAGTGCCTCATTCAGGTTGACAGGTTCCGGGTCATGGACGGCTCAAGGCTCGATTGCGGCCAATGCGTGGCCTCCCACGGCTCCGCTCGGCACATGTGATCAGTACCGGACACGCGTTTGTGCAGAACCTACGCCGTGGTCACTATGAACTCGGCATGGATATCGACCCCGGCATCGACTCCCGACCGTCTTCGCCGAACTCGCATCTGCCATCTGACCACAGCATCATCGAAGCTGAACTTGCACGCAAATACTCAACGCAACACTGCCGATAACAACCGATAACAACCGATAACAACCCTGGGAGGTTCTCGTGACGGTCTTACCCGAAGAGGGGATATCCTCAGCCGCGATCACAGAAGCTCTCACCACGGCGGCGGCTGACGATCTTGACTGGCGAAGCGGTCGACATTGGTCGCTCGTGTATGGATCCCCCGCTTGGCACCAACGTATCGTTGAAGTCTCCATGCGGCAATTTATGCATGAGAACGCGGCATCTCACTCAGCGTTTCCAAGTGCCGCGGCGTTCGAGTCTGATATTGTGTCGATGGCTGCCTCGGTCTGCTCACCAAGCGTTCCGTGCTATGGCCAATTCACCTCTTGCGGAACCGAATCAATCATGGTTGCGATGCGCGCATATCGTGACACCACGCCTTATTCACGTTGTGAGCTTGTTGTTCCGATCACTGCACATCCGGCTTTTTGGAAGGCCGCGGACTATCTCGGGTTGCGGCTGCGACTAGTTCCCGTCGGTGGAGATGGGCGTGCGGACCCGGATGCAATGCAAGCCGCAATCGGTCCAGCCACGGCTGTTGTTGGACTGTCCGCTCCATGTTTTCCTTATGGCGTAGTCGATCCTATTGCGGAGATCGCAGCCATGGCACTGGATCGTGGGGCAGGAGTACACGTCGACGCTGCACTCGGAGGGTTATTCCTGCCGTTCCTTGATCCCCCCTTCCCGTCTTTTGGGTTACAGGTGCCAGGTGTGACCTCGATATCCCTTGATCTCCACAAGTACGGATATGGACTGAAGGGCGCCTCGGTGGTGTTGTTCGCCTCTCCTGAATTGCGTCATGCGTCGTATTACGTCGCTACTGGCTGGCCAGGTGGGGCCTATGCGTCGAATGCGGTGCTGGGCACTCGCGCGGTGGGACCTGCCGCTGCAGCGTGGTCGAGCATGGTCGCTCTTGGCAGGAAAGGGTATCAGGAGATAGTTCGCGGAGTGATGAGCACCACTCGAACCCTGCAACTTGGCATCGTCGAGCAGGAAGTCTTCCAGCTGGTTGGGGATCCGGACATGAGCGTTTTTGCAGTGACGTCCGTTGAGCCTGCTGTTGCGGCGATCGTGACTGCGATGCAGAAACGCAACTGGCGGATTGATGCACTCGATGTTCCGCCATCAATGCACTTTGTGGTTTTTCCTAGGCATGAAGCTCTCATTGATGAGTTTTTGAGTGATCTTGCCGCCGCGGCAACAGAAGCAACAGCAACCTCGACACATTCACCTCCGACATCTGTCTACGGTGTGTTGGTTCGCGGCCACCTCGTTACCCACGCGCTTCTTCGGGCCGACCTAGACGCCCGATACGACCGGTGACCAAGCAATATGATGACAGGCGTTCGCGCCCAAGTCGTGAGCTTCTTCGCCGATGCGCAGAAGCCGCACATGAGATAGGGCGAGCCCAGCTGGCCTTCTGCAACGGCGCAGAACGTCTCAACATACCCGACAATCCTGATCTTTGGTCTGCGGGACCACGTCAGAGCCGCGCCATTGCCACTGCGTACGCCGCGCTCGCAGGTAACGCCCTCTGGCAAGACTTCGCGCAAATAGGCGCAGCACACCGAGAAGCACTTACGGCTCTCGCGCAACCACCAGAAATCCTGCTGGCCCTCGGCGCCGATAGCCGCGCCCGCCCCATACGGTCTGTGAATAGCTACGGCATGCCTCTGTCGGACCGCTCTCCTCGCCTGCCGGCTTCATCGTGCACTGCGACGCCCCCGGATGCCATCGTGCTGGCGGACATTGACACATGGCGATCCACGGTACTTCGGAGGATTTTCGACACCGGTGACGTGCCATCCCCCCGGGAGCTTCGTGACCAGGTGTGCAATTCGCTTGCTGATAGACTGGGTGTTGCTGAGGAGTTTAGATCTCGGATTGCTTTGACACCGTCGGGGACGGACGCGCTGTTGCTGCTGTCGGTTCTTGTGCTTGGGACAGCGTCTGGTCGGGCTGTTACTATCGTGATGGTGGGCGCGCGTGAAGCCGGGCGTGGGGTTTTGAACGCTGTGCGTGGCCTGCGGTTCGATAGCTATCCTCCGATGGGTGGCGAATGTCAGCTAGGGACACCTCTGAGTGGGCTCGACTCAGCCCGATTGTGTGTTAGAGATGTACAGATTCGTGACCACCATGGTTGGGTTCGCCCCGTTGAGGCTGTCCGAGCGGAGATCGAGGACCTGATTGCCCAAGAACATGTGGCTGGAGCCGAGGTACTCGTCCATCTAATGGAGTCGTCCAAGACCGGGATCAGAGCAGCAGAACCATCCTGGGTCCGTCAGTGGCTTATTCACTGGCCACGGCGACTGCATATTGCGATCGACGCAGCACAATATCGCACCGACCGTGCTCGGCTGCTGGGTTATCTAGCTGCCGGGGCCAGCGTAGTGATCACCGGATCGAAGGCGTTATCAGCTCCTCCTTTTTGCGGAGCTGTACTACTTTCATCAGCTTTGATGGAGGCAGCTGGTGAAATAACCGCGGTTCCCACTGGCTTGGCCGATTACCTGTCCGCCGCTGATTTACCCGAGCGCTTCACCACTGCCACAACCGGACTGGTGCCGGTCAACTTGGGGCTTATCGCCCGCTGGAGGGCTGCGCTCACCGAGTGGAAGAAAGTCGATGCGCTGTCGCCCTCCCTGCGTAGCACGTTGTCTGCGAACCTTGTAGATGGCTGGCGGCGCGCGCTTTCAAAGCTCCCCGGAGTCGAGATTATGCCAACGGCAAGCAAAACAGTGGTCAATTTTGTTTTATACGGCTTGCGTGGACCTTTTTCTCTCGCCGAGACAGAGGCGGCATATGACCAGATTACCAGCGAAGGCGGAATTTATATAGGCCAACCCGTAGAACTCACTCCAGGTGGCGCAGTGGCACTCCGACTCGCCGTGGGCGCTGCAACATTAACACGGTTGAGCGCAGGCCAGTATACCGACGAAGAACTCATCGCGCTAGCCGTCGACCGTGTTTCCAGATGCACTTCCATAGTCGAACGGCGCCGGAAATGATCGATCGTCTCTGCTGACCGAGCTCGACCTGCCGGGCGGGACCTTGACCGTCCGGCGAGACGGGGTCCCGGTAGCAACCGCGCGAAAAACAACGGATATGGCGTAATGCCATGCCGGTAGGCAGTTTCCACGTTCGGTGTGCGGAACGGGTTGGTTGGTGCTCGGCTGGCCGATGTTGTTGATCGGCGCTGGAGGGTGAGAGTTCGTGGCGACGGGGGTGTTCGCAAACGAAGAACTCGAACGTCTGCGGGGATTCCCGGAGATCAGCCGCGAGAAGTTGTTTCCGGTACTTCACGCTGAGCCCGGCCGATGCCGCGTTCATCGATCCCGGACACGGCCGCGGTCCGGCCGATCGGCTGGGTATCGCGATCGCGTTGTGCGCGCTGCCGTGGCTTGGGTTCGTGCCCGATCGCGTGGTGACCGCCCCGCCGGTGGCGGTGGCACGCCTTGCCGAGCAGCTGAAGATCGACAGCACCAGATCGGTTCCTACGGCCGCCGCGCCCAGACCCGCACCGAGCACCTGCGGCTGGTCGCGCGATACCTGGGCTGGCGTTCGGCGGGGACGATGGAATTCAAGGAACTCGACGAGTTCCTGCTCGCGCGGGCGATGGAGCACGATTCCCCGACCCTGCTGTTCCGGTTGGCATGCGATTACCTGATCTCGGCGCGGATGATCCGGCCCATCCCCGACACGCTGGTCCGGCGCGTCGCGCACTCCAGAGAACAGGCCCGCGAGACCTATGACCGCTTGGCCCACGAGTTCACCCCGGCCCGTTGCGCGGAGCTGGACGCGCTGCTGGTGACCGATGCGTCGCTGGGAATCTCGCAGTTGCGGTGGTTGTCGACCGGTCCGGTGGAGGCATCGGCGGCCGCGGTGCGCGCCGAGGTCGACAAGCTGGCGTTTCTGCGCGGCCTGGGCGCGGATTGGTTGGATAGGAGAGCGAAACTTTTCAGGGGAGGCGTGCGCCCGAGCTGTCCATCTGGGGTACACCCCAACCAGACGTCAGGATGAGCCCGACGGATGCGTCACGATAGGGTCCAGATGCTGATTACTGGACGCCCACCCCGACGGGTCTAGAGTTCAACCTGACACGTCGAGGTCAGGAGGCTGGCTCAGGGCCCGATCCGGTGGCGGCGGAGTGATCCGTGGGAGACCGGGTTCGTCGACCTGGTCGGCGACCAGGCGCTGTTGGGGCAGGTCGACGGCCGGACAGCGCCGCGGTCCGAAGGTGGCTGCTCGGGCGCAGCCCGGAGTTCCGCGATGCGATCGAAGTTGTCGTGATCGACCCCCACGCCGGCTACGCCGCCGCCGTCCGCGCCGCGCTGCCCCACGCCCGGATCGCGGTGGACCATTTCCACCTGATCATGCTCGCTAACCGTGCGGTCACCGCCGTGCGTCAGCGCATCACCCGTGACCTGCTCGCCCCGCCGCGGCCGCGCGATCGACCCGACGTGGGCGAACCGACGCCTGCTGCTGCGCGGCCGTGAACGCCTGTCGGAGCGGGCATTGACGCGGATGTGCAAACGGCTGCATCGACCACGATCCCACCGGGTCGATCCTGACCGCGTGGATCGCCAAGGAGGAACTGCGTGCATTGTGCGCGACCGCGGCCCGGGGCGGCACCGCGACCAGATCAACCAGCGGCTCTGGGCGTTCTATACCTGGTGCGCCGACGCCGAGGTCCCCGAGCTGACCACCCTGGCCGAGACCATTGAAACCTGGTGGCCCGCCATCGAGCTTTTCTTGACCACCGGACTTACCAACGCCCGAACCGAGGGCACGAACAGGCTGATCAAGCAAGTGAAACGCCTGCGGATTCCGAAACCCGGGCAACTACCGCCGCCGAGTACGGTTGCACTGCACCCGGCAAACACGCCGATTGTCAGCGAGGAACCCGACGGTGCCCGCCTAAGATCGAAGAGCCCACAAAGGCGACATCAGCGAATGTCACCCGCGCTGCCTCACCCTTCCCGGCGCTGCACGCATATTTTCTCGCACCCGCATCTTGATGTGTGAATGCGAGAGTCTTCGGGTGCTGCGGCTGCGAGGCAACACCCGGCACACGGAGTCGTCGCCGTGCTGTCTGCGTCCACCGTTGTGGGCCCCGAGGGGGCTCATTCGGTGGACGTGACGAGGATCGGGCCTTCTCATCGACGCAACTTGGTCGTCGATGCCTTTGCGGGCGTGGGGTCGCCTGGGTCGTGCTCGGTAGTTGGCACGGCGGGCTCGGAGTGTCTTGGGGGCGATCTGCGGAGCTGCTTCATGACCGGCAGGGAGCTCGGTCACAAACTTCGTTGCGGGACGTTTCTGTCTTGCTAGACAAACCGTTAGGCAAGCAGGACATAGTGCTCGCTGGCGCACTGTCGAGACGAGGTCCTACTGAGGCCGGTGGGCGTGATCAGGGTCCGCCGAGGTGGGTAATGATGGGGGAGGGCTGCGTGAGACAAGCACTGCGGTGTCTCGTGCTGGTAGTCGCGGTATTGTCAAGCTGGGTCGGCGCTGACCCTGCGAGAGCTTTTACCACCGCCCCCACCCGCTCTCGACCGAGTGCCGCGCGGATTACTTGGGCGCTGCCTGCTCACGAAGTCACCCCTAGCCCAGGGCGCCTTTTTGATAATGCACTTGCATTCTCAATACCTCAGCCGATGATTTCACGTACGCTTGGTGACCAAGAAAAGACGCCCGTCACGACGAAGGTCGGAGGTGCCACGCCGAGCAGCTTTCGGCGGCTAAGCTGTCCCGACAGTGCATCTGCGGTGTTGCATCCAGTTATCGCGAAATATTCTGTACCGAGTACCGGAATACTTCGCACGACGATATATTATGGTGAACTATCATTACACTTTAGGGCGGCTCGGCGGGGGGACGACTCGCTGTGCACACTGGTATCCCAAAGGGCAGCACTTCCCATCATCGCCGAGGTGAGGACCGCTCCGGACGCGGATGCGACACCGGTGGCATCCCAACAGATAGCCGCGAGCGTCACGACCGCGACCCTCGATTTCATCCCGACATCTCCCGACATCCGCCGCTGTGATCTTTCCCTCATGCAGTCCCTTGGTCACGCGGACATCATTGACTCAACAAAACCACTACCCGCGGGTTCTCAGGAATGCTACCTCAACGAGTCCCGAGGCACCGCAACAAACGGGCTCACCGCAAGGTGGAGCATCCCAGGATTCGAGGAGTACACCCCCGACGAGCGCGGGCTCCGGGTGTACAAGACACAAGCACTCACATATTACGTCGATCTCAACACACTTTTGGGGAGCAATGACGTGAGCGTGATAAACTCCGCAGTAGTCGACTGCCTTGAAAACTACATCCACCGGACACTTATCAAAAACTTGCCGGCGCTGACACCCATCGGAATAGCTCAAATCCTGCCCGCAATATAGCCTGACAGCTCATCAGCTCACGGTGTCCGCGACACCACCTTGACACCGGGGCGGGGTCCGCCCAAAAGACTGCCAAGCCGCGCCACCCCACCCGCACCGACGTGCTGCGCGACTACTTGGGCTGACAAACAAGACGTCGTATCCAAGTCGCAACCGGGCGGTGGACTACGGAAATGTTCCGCTGCCGCTAGATCCCGTTCTAACCCTCTGGGCCCATCCCGGTGAATCCTCACCAGACTACGGGGCCATGTCGGTGACCAGGCGGTAGGCGCGCTGGATCAGTTCGAGCTGATATGTGGTCAGCGACGTGGTCAGGCCCTGCTCGTCTTCCGTGCCGACGCTCGCGACCGCCCCGTACCAGGCCCTCGCTGGTCGACCCAAGCTGGCCAGCACCACTGAGCCCACCAGATTGGGGGTGTAGCGCGTCGGCGCGGCGTCGCTATCGCCGCGTCGGCGAGTTCGCGCGCATGCCCCCGTGCAGCTCAATGCCGTTGATGTCGCCGCCGTGGGATCGACCTCGGCGCGCACCGCTGCCCAGAGAGTCTTGGTAGGGACCCCACTCGATGTCGCGGGCCCAGGCCGGGCCCAGCGGACGACCAGCCGACCAGCCGGGGCGAGCACCGCAAAGCGGGACAAACTGGGAAGGTAACGCTGAGCTGGGGTTTAGCCCGCTGGGGGAGGTTCAAGACGGCGATACTGCTCCGAGCCGGAGAGCCGGAGAGCACAACAAAGCGGCGGAGGCAGAGCTCCGCTGGAGGAATACCGCTCTGGCGACTCCTAGCCGAAATCGGCCGGGCCTCTAATCGTCTGGCCAAGTTGTTCAAGGTCTCCCGGCCTACGGTGTACCGGGTCCGGCCCGTGACCAACGATCTTGCGAAAACTGCCGTTAGGGAGCTGGCCTGACTGTAGGCAGTGACCTGGGTCACGGTGATCGATTACTCTTCAGGTATGAGCGGTTACAACCCAGCCAGGTATGGCGACGCCGTTGGCGGAGACTACGACGCGCTTTATCCTGGGGTCGAGGCGGAGACCGAGTCGGCCGTCGCGCTGCTGACAGAACTCGCGACGGTGCATCCGGCGCGCTCGGTGCTGGAGTTCGGGATCGGGACCGGCAGGCTAGCGCTTGGTTTGCACCGGCGCGGCCTGCGCGTGGCGGGGATTGATGGTTCTGAGCAAATGGTCGCTCAACTCCGTAGCAAGCCCGGCGGCGAGGCCCTTGACGTCGTCGTCGGCGACTACCGCGACGCATCGATCGAGGGCGCCTTCTCCGCAGTCGTGCTGGCCATAAACGGCATCTTCGACCCACGCGGTCGACCAGCGCAGCTGGACATCTTCCGCAACGCAGCACGGCACCTTGCCCCGGGGGGCTGCTTCGTTGTCGAGTCGTGGGTCATGAGCGACGCCCAGCGCAACGGTGAGTGGTCCCTGACCCCCCGCTATGTTGGAGACGAGCATGTCGAACTCCAACTCGCCCGCTATGACATCACCACCAACCAGATCCACCGCACGCTCGTCCACCTCCGCACTAAAGGGGTGGAATTTGTGACCGTCACGGACACCTACGCGGCACCGGGTGAGCTCGACTTGATGGCCGAGATGACGGGTTTCGATCGGGCCGCCCGCTACGGTGGGTGGTCGCGGACGGAGTTCACTGCCATGAGCACTAATCATGTCTCCGTCTATCAACTCCATCCCTAGTCGCGGCGGCGGTGTTGGGGTCGGTGAAGACTGGTGAGACGACGATGCCGCAGATGCTGGCTCAGCGGAGTCGGATCTGGCGGTCGGACTCTAACCGAACCTGTCATGGCAGGTGTTTCTATACCGCCTCCCAGCATTAGTGGACTAAAAACCAACGCTACTGCGGTGTGGGGCTTCGGGTGGGGGTCGTAGGGTCTGCGGGGTGCCGGTCCGGTTCTTGTCGGATGCGCAGCGTGAGCAGCTGTCGGGGTTCCC
>JBAPVZ010000381.1:0-10299 GCA_049283435.1 Candidatus Dormiibacterota bacterium | reverse complement strand
GTGGTGTTCGAGGCGAGTGGTCGCTGTTGAGACTGCGGCCAGGGTGGTGGAGTAGACGACCTTGTCGGCCGCACGCCAGGCACTCGCGAAGTCGGCGGTGAGGTCCGACTGCTCGGCGAGGGCCGGGTTGGTCTCCCAGACGGCCATCGCCTCGTAGAGCCGCCGTCCGTAGAGGAACGTGCCGGCGGATCTCAGCAGGGCGGTTGTGGCTGCGAACACGTCGTCGTCCGGCGGAGCCCAGTCGAAGGCGCCATGGGCATCCTCGATGTAGCCGTCGAGGGACACGTTGGCGGCGTAGATGAGTGTGCCCATGCCGCTACAACGCAGCGTCGGTCGCGGCGGACTGGATGTGGAGCAAGGTGGCCTCCAGCTTTTCGAGGGCCTCGAGCCAACCCTGGTTGCTATGCCCGGCCAGGTGCGCGGGGAGCCATTGGCGGATCTCGAGTCGGGTCCGTCCGTTTGGCTCGTCGTGGAAGTGGACTCGGAATCTCGTCTCGAACGGCTCAAGGTCGTCCTGCAGCCGGCCGGTGACGTGCATGACGCCTTCGAGCAGCTCGCCATCGGCGACGTCGGTGAGGTCGATGTGAATGTGGACGCGGAGGTCGGGCTGGGCAGCGGAGACCTCCGTCCACCGCTGGAAGCCGCCGGGTCGCACGTCGAACTCGATCTCGTCTCGTGGGAGCGTGTTGCCGCTCGGGCCCCACCACGTCGCGAGGTGATCCGGATCGGTGAAGGCCCGAAATGCCAGCTCTCGGGGAGCGTCGAGAACGCGAGAGATGGCGAGCTGTGGCTCGTCTGGATACATCAATGCTCCTTCTTGTCGAGCTGATCTGCGGCTTGAACCGCAGCGAGGTGGGCGTCGAGACGGTCGAGGGACACGTTCCAGAAGCGTCTGAAGCGGTAGATCCAGTCGCCTGCCTCGCGAAGCGGGGCAGTCTCCAGGTGGCTGGCACGCCACTTGCCCGACCGCCTTCGCGAGATGAGGGCGGCCTCTTCGAGCACCTTGAGATGCCGTGAGACGGCCGGCATCGACATCGGCAAGGGAGCGCTGAGCTCGGTGACGGTGGCGTGGCGCTCAGCCAACTCGGCGAGGATCGCCCGCCGCGTGGGATCGGCGAGCGCTGAGAACACTCGGCTCAGTGGATCGGTGTCTGCCATCGTCCTCCATACATATAACAAGTTCGTTAAGCGTACGCGGAGGTCCGTTCGTCGGTCAAGAGGCGGGCGGCACGACGGGACCCGTGCTTCGCGAGGACCGCGCGCAACCCGACCGATCGTTCGCGCCGACCGGCCTCAACGCGGCGAGAGCCGGCGACGCTCGGTCGTCACGACCCGACCTGACATGGAGGGGTGCCCTCGCAGGTAAGCGCCTATCCGCGGCCTGATGTGGCTCCGGGCATGCAGGTAGAGCGCGAATGCGGGCAGAATCAGGATCGCGAGCGACAGCAGAGGACGGTCGCTCGCCGTCAGCGCGAGGAGCGCCGGCGCGAGCGCGGCGAAAGCGATCAGCGCGACGAGGCGACCCGAGAACCCGTCGGCGAACCGCCCGGCGACGAGGGTGCCGACCGCCCGGCGACGAGGGTGCCGATCGCACCGGCGACGAGCCCCATGACGCCGCTCTCAAACGCTGATCGACCGTCCGGCGCGTGGCCGCGTCGAGCGCGGTCCTCCGAACTGGAGTTGAATTGCGCCCGCGCGCTCGTTAGAATACGGCCGACGCTGCCGGAGGGCTCGTTCGAATGAGTCCCATATATTGAGGTACGCAACGTGGAAGGCTACTGCATGAAGTGCAAGACGAAGGTCGAGATGAAGAACCCCGAGGGGATCACGATGAAGAACGGGAAGCCCGCGACCCGGGGTGAGTGCCCGACCTGCGGCACCAAGATGTTCAAGATCGGGAAGGCCTCGTAGCGAACTCGGGGCCGAGCGCCCGCGAACGCTGCACGTGACGTCGCGCTGCCACCTCTGGTGGTGGCGTGGCGTGACGGACGACGGGCGGCACCCGCACCGACGAAGCGGGGCCAGGGGCAGGCTACGAGGTGGCCTCCGACTCGTCGAGCCCCGGCTCGATCGCTCGGAGCAGAATCTCCGTCGCCGACACCGCCTGGTCGACGCCGAGCTGCCGGAAGATGTCGACGTTCGCCGGGTTGTTGACGCGCGCGATCGTGAGCGGGACGTTGAACGCCTTCTTCGCGAGCTGCAGCGCGACCAGGTTGTCCTCGTCGTCGCCGGTCACCGCGAGCACGGCATCCGCGCGATCGACCCCGGTCGTGCTGAGCAGGGCCATCTCGTCACCGTCCCCGCGCACGACGATGCTCCCGAGCTGGCCCTCCAGCCAGTCCGCGCGTAGCGGGTCCTTCTCGACGAGCGTCACCTCGTCGCCGCGCTCGGCCAGATCGCGGGAGAGGAAGTAGCCGACCTTGCCGCCGCCGATGACGATCACGTACACGTCAGCCCCCTTGTTCCAGCAGGCTCTGGACGACCTGCACGCCGAGCGTCGTCGGGCAGAAGACGCGCAGCCCGAGCTTGCGGTAGGCCTGCTCGCGGATCGGGTCGGCGATCCGGCAGACGACCGTCGGGACCTCGAAGACGACCTTCGCGATCTGGGCCGACATGATGTTGCGGTTGTCCCCCTCGGTGAGCGCGGCGAACCACTGCATGTCGCCCACCCCCGCCCGGCGCAGCACGTCGGTGTCGGTGCCGTCGCCGACGACGAAGGTGCCCGGGAAATCGGAGGGTAGGACGCCCCGCGCCTGCGCCTGGGCGAAGGAGTTGGGATTGCGGTCGATCACCGTCACCTGGTGCTTCTGATGGACGAGCTCCACAGCGAGGCGGGAGCCGATGCGCCCGCAACCAACGATCATGGCGTTCACGGCTGACCCATTGTGCCACGCCTCCGACGAAGGAGATGGACCCGCTCACCTCGGGGACCGTCCTACGCTCATCGCATGGGGTCGACGGCGATTCCAGCGACCTACCGGCGAGTCGTCGGGGCCGGCGTCGCGGTCGAGCTGCGCCGCGGGCAGTACGCCGATGTGCTCGTCGACACGGCTCACGGGCGGGTGCTGCGGTTCCCCCGATACGAGTCAGGCCGAGCCGCGCTCCCCTCGCTCATCGAGCGGTTACGCGCCGCGCGCCACTTCGGGCTGCCGGCACCCGCACCCCTCGACGCGGACCCCGACGCGCCCGTCGGTGCCGCTCACCTCACGATGGAGCTGCTGCCCGGAGTCGGGCTGCGCGACGAGGCGATCACCGCTCTCGGCGCGCCGCAGCGCGAGCGCCTGGTCGGTGACCTCGTCAAACTGCTCGCGGCGCTGCGAAGCGCTGAGTTGGCGGCCTGGCCGACCGCGGACCGGGCGCGCTGGCCGGGACACTGGACCGATCGCTGGCTCGCGCTGCGCGAGCGGGTCCGCGCCGACGTCATTCCCTCGCTCGATCCGGCGGCTGGAGCACGCGCAGCCCGGGAGGTCGAGGACGCGGTCCGAGCGGCGCACGAGGCGGGCGCCGGGCACCTGACGCACGGCGACCTCGGCGGGGCCAACGTGCTCGTCGACCCGGGCGACGGCTCTTTGACCGGGGTGCTCGACTGGGACGACAGCGGGCCAGGTGACCCCGCCATCGACCTCGCATCGCTGGCCGCCTCGCTGCCGCCGCCGGTATTCGATCGGCTCTGCCGGCACGACGTGGTGGCGCGGCGAGCGCTGCCGCGCGCTCGCGCCTATGCAGCGACCTTCGCGCTCCAGGATGCCGTGTTCGGCCTCGCGAACGACGACGCCGCCGCGCGGGAGGCGGGGCTCGCGACGTACCGGTAGAGCGCGTCTGTAGCAGCGCGCTGTGTTTGTCGTGCCGGAAGCACTGGGCGTCACTTCCGGCCACTGCGCTCCGCGAACGATCAGCGGCTCGAGCGACGCCAGCTCCAGGCCGACAGCGGAACGAACAGCGCGATCAGGACGACCGGCCAGACGACGGCGAGCAGCATCGCGTGCTGTGCGGCCCAGGAGGCTCCCTGCCAGCCCGGGTTTCCGAAGAGCTGCCTGGTCGCGGCCGCGGTCGCCGACAGAGGATTCCACTCCACCACTGCGCCGAGCCAGCTCGGCATCGTCGCCGGCGCCGCGAACGCGTTGGAGAGAAAGCCGATCGGCCAGACGACGACCTGCACGACGACCAGGGCCGACGGGCTGTTGCAGAGGACGGCGGTGAAGATGCTCATCCAGAGCACGGCAAAGCGCAGCAGCAGCAGCAGGCCGATCGCGAGCGCCACCGCGCCGGCCCCCGCCTGCCATCGCCAGCCGATCGCGAGTCCGCAGCCGAGCAGCACCGCGAGACTGAGCGCCGAATGCAGCATGTCCGCGGCGCTGCGCCCGGCCACGATCGCCGACGACGCCATCGGCAGCGACCGGAACCGGTCGGTGACACCCCGGGCAGCGTCGGTCGTGATCGCCGAGAACGTGGTCTCGACGCCGAACACCATCGTCAACGCGAACATGCCCGGCATCAGAAAGGCGCGGTAGCTGCCCCCGCCCGGCACCGTCATGCCGCCGCCGAGCAGGTAGTCGAACATGAGGACGATCATCACCGGGAAGAGGAGTCCCAAGACGAGCGGCATCGGCTCCCGGCGCCAGTGCCGCAGGTCTCGCATGGTGATCGTCCATCCGTCGGCGGCGATCCAGCCGATCGCTCCGAGCCGTCGCCCGGCGGCGGTGATGGTCATGCCGGGACCTCGGCTTCGCGGGGCTCGTGCTCGGCAGAGGTCAGGCGAAGGAACACCTCGTCGAGGGTCGGCCGGCGGACCGCCAGATCCTCCACGTCGAGGTCCGCGTCGGCCAGCGCGCGCAGCAGCGCACTGAGCGTCGTCAGGCGATCCGGGAGGGGGGCGTGCACCACTCGCGCCTCGACATCCACGGACGCCTCGGAACCGACCGTCCGTCTCACGATCGCGGCCGCGGCACCCAGGTCGGCCGCGCGGTGCACGACGAGGTCCACCCGATCGCCGCCGAGCCTGGACTTGACCTCCTGGAGGCTTCCCTCCGCAACCAGGTGCCCGCGGTCGATCACGGTGATCCGCTGCGCCAGCTGGTCGGCCTCCTCCAGGTACTGCGTCGTCAGCAAGACGGTCACGCCCTCGGCCACGAGGCGACGCACCGACTCCCAAACTTCGTTGCGGGCCCGCGGATCGAGTCCGGTGGTCGGCTCGTCGAGGAAGAGGACCGAGGGGGTGACGATCATGCCGATCGCCAGGTCGAGGCGCCGGCGCATGCCGCCGGAGAAGCGCTTGACCTGCAGGTCGCCCGCGTCCGCCAGTCCGAACTGGTCCAGCAACTCGTCCCCGCGCCGCCGGGCCGCGCGTCCCGGGAGGTGGGAGAGGCGGCCGAACATGACGAGATTCTGCCGGCCGGTGAGGAGCTCGTCGACGGCGGCGCTCTGACCGACCAGGCCAACGTGCGAGCGGACGAGCGCCGCCTGACGCTGCACGTCGAAGCCGGCGACCTCGGCGCGACCGGAGTCGAGCCGGAGCAGCGTGGCGAGGATCCGGACCGCGGTCGTCTTGCCGGCGCCATTGGGACCCAGCAAGCCCTGCACGATGCCGCTCGGAACCGTGAGGTCGAGGCCGGCGAGCGCGGTGGCGTCGCCAAATCGCTTCGTCAGACCCTCGGTGACGATCGCCAATCCATTCGAGCCCATCTGCCCTCCTTCGAATCTCTATGCACCGTACGCCGTTTCTGCATTATAGGCGTACGCAATACGGAGTTTGGAGGCGAACAATGGTCGGGTGGCGACTCCACACGGCGGCGGCGACCCCAAACGCGTTATGGAGCTGCTTTGGGGAACCGGTGCCGCGCGCAAGCGCGGTCCGCGGCCGCGCCTCACGATCGAACAGCTCACGCGCGCGGCGGTGGACATCGCAGACGCCGAAGGGCTGGCAGCCCTCTCCATGCGCCGGGTCGCCGAACAGCTCGGCATGCGGACGATGTCGGTCTACACGTACGTACCGGGCAAGGCTGAGCTGATCGATCTCATGATCGACGCCGTCCTCGGCGAGACGATCGACGGGGAGCCGGCCGCTGCCGGATGGCGGCCGGCGCTGGAGCGCATCGCACGACGAAACCGGGCGCTCTACGTGCGCCACCCCTGGCTTCTCCAGGTGGTGACCGTGCGACCGGCGATGGGGCCGAACCTGATCGCGAAGTACGACCACGAACTGCGGGCGGTCGCCGAGTTGGGCCTGGACGAGATCGAGATGGACCTGGTCGTGGCGCTCGTGACCGACTACGTCTACGGGGCGGCGAGGTCGGCCGTCGAGGCGGCGCAGGTTCGTCAGCGCTCGGGGCAGAGCGACGAGACCTGGTGGTCGATCAACGGGCCTCTGGTCGAGCGCGTCTTCGATCCCGCGCGCTATCCCCTCGCAGCCCGGGTCGGCCCTCTCGCCGGCGCCGAATACGGTGCCGCGGTCGATCCCGAGCGCGCGTTCGACTTCGGGCTGGAGCGTGTCCTCGACGGCCTCGCGACCTTGATCGAGGAGCGCGGCGGGCAGACAGGAGCGCGGCCGTCCCCAGGTTGATCAGCCACGCGTCGCGGCAATGGGATCAACGCTCCGCAGCATATGCTGCGGAGCGCCTTAGAAAACCCCTGTTCCCTACTTCGTGCGCCTTCCTTCCCTTTCGTGCCTCCGTGCGACCTCGACAACGGTGGGGGCTCGGCGATCGCCCGGCCCATCCGCCTGCTCGTCAGTCCCTGACGGCGACGATCAGCTCGATCTCGACCGGCTGGTTGCTCGGCAGATTCGAGGTGCCGATCGCGCTGCGAGCGTGCTGCCCGCGTTCGGCACCGAACACCTCGACCATGAGATCGCTGAATCCGTGCATGACGGCCGGCTGCTCGTGGAAGTCGTCGGCGCTGTTCACGAATCCGAGCGCCTTCACGATCCGCTCCAACCGGTCCAGATCGCCGAGATGGTCCCGGATGCTGCGCAGCAGCTGGACGCCGGTCGCCCGCGCCGCCTGATACGCGTCCTCCTTGCTCACCTCGGCCCCGACCCGCCCGCGGTAGAGCAGGGTCCCGTCGTTCGCGCTCGGTCCGTGTCCGGAAACGAACAGCAGATCCCCGTGGCGCACGACCGGGACCAGCCCCTTCCCCTGCGCGATCTTCGTCGGCAGCTCGATCCCGAGCACGTGCAGCTTCGTCTCGATGGCTCCCAAGCCCGATTCCTCCTGCGTGCGATGTGGCTAAAGAGAGCAGCGGGCGCCACGCCTCGCCCGCCGCCCCGGATCGGTGGCGGCGCTCACCCCGGGGGTTCACCCCGGGGCCCCCGCGGAACGGAGCTTGCGGCGTCCGTGGGGTGGTTCACGCCGGGTGGTTCACGCGCCGAGCACCCGGCGCAGCGCCTGCAGCACGAACTCGTCCTCGCCCGGCTGCAGCGTCTGCGGATTGAGCGCAATCGCGTCGTCGTCGAGGAGGCTGACCGCGATGCGCGGCGAACCGTCCCACAGCGCCGCGACGATCTCGTCGCGGGACGGGGCCGGCGGCGCGAAGTGGACGGCGGCACGCCCGTGGGGCTGCCCCGCCTCGCTCGGGAACCTGCGCTGCGGCCGCACCCCGGGCAGGCCCGCGAGTCCGCGGACCCAGCGGTCGACCGAGGCCTCGTAGCCCGCGATCACCTTTGGCTCGTCCTGCTCCAGCGCCCACTCGACGGCCGCCAGGAGACCCATCAGCTCCTCCTTCCCGACCTTCATCGGCCGCCCGATCGCGTGGTTCGGGCTCCCGTTGGCACGGCAGCCTTCGACGATCTCGCGGCGGCCGACGACGAGCCCGCTCGACTGCGGACCGCGCATCCCCTTGCCGCCGCTCACGATCGCGGCGTCCGCGCCGGACTCCTGCGTGAAATGCCACAGCGTCGAGATCGGCGGGATCTGCGCGGCCGCGTCGACGATCACCGGCACCCCACGCCGGTGCGCCAGCTCGACGACCGACTCCACGGACAGCGCCCCCTCGGCGAAGTGCGCGCCCGCGAAGTAGAGGACGCACGCGGTTCGCTCGTTCAGCGCCGCCTCCAGCGCCTCGACCGAGCCCTCGATCTCGACGATGCGGGCGCCGGTCTGCTTGGCCGCGTAGTCGTACCCGTTGCGCTGGACACGCTGGATGATGACCTCGTTCTTCGGCAGCTCCCCGATCTCGGGAAATGCCGCCATCCGCGCCGGGTCGGTGCCGGCGATGCAGGCGGCGACCGTCAGCATGATGCCGGCCGCCGCTCCCGAGGAGACGTAGGCCGCCTCGTTCCGAGTCAGCTCGGCGAGCCGCTCGCCGATCTTCGCCTGGAGCTCTGGCACGTCGACGAACTGCTGGCCCGCCGCGGCCATCGCTTCGAGCACCGGTGGCGGCATCAGCGAGCCGCCGAGCCGGGTCAGGGTCGCCGCCGCGTTGACGACGGGAAGGACCCCGAGATCCTGATAGCGGTCGCTCGCCTGCCCGACGCTCATCCGACCTCCCTCAGAAACCGCGTCATCGCCGGCACCTTCATCCGCTGCGCGAGCCAGGCGTCCAGCTGGTCGTGGTCGGTGCCGCCCTCGAACGTCAACGCGTAGCGCTCGACAGGACCGCCGAGGGCGGTGAGCAGCGGCGCGAGGAAGCTCGGCCCGCTCGCGGTGCCCTCGTCGCCGACGCTGACGATCGTCTCCCCGGCGATCGCGGACGCGTGGTGCAGCGGGTCGACGAAGGCGAGCGAGCGCGCGACTCGAGGCTCGGTCTCCGGCGAGTATCGCAGGTGGTCGTTCAGCTCCTCGATCGGGTAGGCGCTCGACAGCCGGCGCGCCTCCAGCGCCCGGTAGAGCATCGGGCCGGCATAGCGGAGGTGTGAGAACCCGGGCCGCCGCGCGGCGGTCAGGAGCGCCAGATCGTCGCCGGCGACGGCCACGCGCGTCGTGTCGACCTCCGGGCGGTCGAGCAGAAACTCGGCGCCGCGCAGGCAGTCGGCGACGATCGCGCGGTAGACGTAGGTCGCCGGATCCTCGATGCCGAGCGTCAGCAGGCCCGGATAGGGCGCGACGAACGGTGTGTCGGCGAGCCGCTGGCCGCGGTGCATCAGCGTCAGCACGACATAGCGGAGCCGGTCGTTGTGGTCGGGAACGTGGTTCACGCTGCCGTAGCGCGGCACCTCGTAGAGCGTCGGGAACGGACCCTCGCCGTGGGGCACGCTGAAATACCCGAACAGTCGGTAAGGCCCGACGCCGGTCAGCCGGACGTCGTACACCGTGTAGTCGTCGGTGGAACGCGCCGGCGACGGCTCCAGCGTCGCTCGCGCGGGCGTCTGCGCGAGCTCGTCGTCGACCGCCTGCCAGTACGCGTCGAATCCCTCTGGTCGTGTCGCTCCCACGGTCACCCCCTGCTCAGCGGTCATGCCGGCACCCCGCTCGCCGGCACCGCACGCGGGCTCAGATGGTCGGCGAGGAACGTCTCCACCTGGGCACCCACCCAGTGGGCGCCGGCGTCGTGGGCGCAGCGCGGCGTTGCGATCAGCCGCTTCTCGCCCGGTATCGCGGCGTGCACCGCGAATCCCGTCTCGGGCGGGCAGACGTCGTCCTGCAGGCCGATGTAGACGAGCATCGGCGCCTGGATCAGCGGCGCGAAGTTGATGCCGTCGAAGTACGGGAGCGTCTCCTCGATCGCGGCTGCCTGCTCCGGGTGCCGCCGCAGGTGCTCGGTGATCTCCTGGTAGGGATAGGAGTTCGTCAGTCGGGCCGAGTCGAGGTAGCCGCACAGATACGGCGCTCCGGCGGCGCCGCAGGCGACGACGTCGCGACGCAACGCCGCGAGCACGAGCGTGAGCGCGCCGCCCTGGCTGGAGCCGTGGACGCCGACTCGGGCCCGGTCCACCTCGGGCCGGCTCGTCACGAAGTCGACGGCGCGGCAGGCATCGACGAAGAAGGCGCGGTAGCCGTAGGTGTTGCGATCGACGCTGCCCTCGACGAGCAGGCCCGGGTACCTCGCGTCCACCTGCGAGCGCGAGCGGACCTTGCCCCGCGGCGCGACCGCGAGCGCAGCGTAGCCCTGCCGCGCCCAGCTCTTCGGGATCACGGGATCCGAGATGTAGCCGGGGACGAGCAGGAGCGCGGGGTAGGGAGGGGCGACGGCGCTCTCGCGCGGTCGCGCGTACCAGCCCGAGATGCGGACCCCGTCCAGGCTCGTGTAGTGGATGTCGTAGACCTCGACGTCGGCCGTCGAGCGCAACGGGTCGTACTCGAGCGCCGGATCGAGCGGGATCCGGCCGGCCTCTGCCAGCAGGTCCTCCCAGTACCGCTCGAAGTC
>JBAPVZ010000380.1:0-1935 GCA_049283435.1 Candidatus Dormiibacterota bacterium | reverse complement strand
GCGCCGCGCTCGCCGAGCGGGGGCGGGAGCTGCACTCGATCGAGGTGGATTGGATCCTGTGGGAGGCGGCGCAGCGCCTGCCCGGCCTGCATCCGTATCCACGCGTGCGCACAATCTTCTATTAGCCCGTGGCAATCCGGCCGTCACACCAGCGGCGTCGGCGGTGCTCTGGTTGCTGAGGTGAAGGCAAGAGTCATCCGATCGATGCCCAGCGATAAGCCGGTGAAACCGAGCGAGCGCGGATCCGGCGACCCGTTCGATCGCCTCTTCCTCGCGGAGTACGGGCGGGTCGTCGCGATCGCGCAGCGCGTCGTCGCCGACCGCGGGGAAGCCGAGGACGTCGCTCAGGAGGTGTTCTGGGACCTCCATCGGCGCCATTCGGCGGAGGCGCCCTTCGCGCGCGCCTGGCTCTATCGAGCCGCCGCGCACACCGCTCTGAACCGGATTCGGACCCGCAAGCGCCGTGAGCGGCGGGAGCTCGCGAACTTCGACCGCGCCGCGAGCGCGCCCGATCCCGGGGACGTCGTCCAGTTGGAAGAGGAGCGGCGGCGGGTGCGTCTTGCGCTGCGCCGCCTACCCATGAAGTCCGCGAGCGTCCTCGCGTTGCGCTACAGCGGACTCAGCTACATCGAGGTCGCCGATGCGCTCGGCGTCAGCTCGAATCAGATCGGCACGCTGTTGAGGCGCGCCGAGCAAGCCCTTCGCAAGGAGATGCACGATGCGCCATCTGTCTGAGGGCGAGCTCCGGCGGTACTACGACGATCCCGACACGATCGTCACCGCCGAGCGTGCCCATTTCGCAAGCTGCCCCGTCTGCCAGGACCGGTTGAAGGCGGTCGCAGGCGATGCCGTGCGCGCCCACGCGCTGCTCGAGGTGCCCGCCGTGGCCGTCGACGCCGAGGCGGCGCTGACCACGTTTCGCGCCGAGCACGAGCCGGCTCGTCGCCGTGCCCGCTCCGGGTTCGCGTTTGGCCTGCCGCGGATGCACTGGCAGACGCCGGCGATCGCGGCCGGGCTGGCGGCGGCCCTGGTCGTCATGTTCACGCTGACGCCGTTCGCCGGTTCGCTGCGGCAGCTGTTCCAGCCCACCCAGGTGCAGCCGGTCGCGCTGAGCCAGCAGGATCTCGGCAGCCTCGCGCCGCTCCACTCCTACGGCACGGTGAAGGTGCAGCAGAAGCCGGCGGAGCAGACGGCCGCGTCGGCGGCAGCGGCGGCCCAGGCCAGCGGGCTCCCGGCGATCCACGTCGGCAGCGTGCCGAGCACGGTCGCCGGCCAGTCGCAGTCCTACTACTCGATGAACCAGAGCTCCGCGAGCTTCACGTTCAGCGAGGCGAAGGCGACGGCGGCGGCCGCGAAGGCCGGCCGGCCGGCGCCGAGTTTCCCGGCGGGCGTCGACGGCAGCGCTCTGGTCGTGCAGAGCGGCCCCGGTGAGGCGCTGGTCTACGGTGACGTGTCGAAGCTGCAGCAGGCGGCGCAGCAGGGCGACAGTGCGCAGAAGTCGTCGCAGAGCCAGGGCAGCGCGCAGTCGGCGGCCGAGCAAGCCGCGGCGGCGGCCGGCCCGTTCCTCGTCGCCGGTCAGATGCGGGCTCCGGTCGTCTCCTCGACCGGCATCAGCGTCGACCAGCTGAAGCAGGTGCTGCTGTCCGAGCCGGGCCTCACGGCCCAGGCGAAGCAGCTGATCCAGGGGCTGGGCAGCCCGACCGGCGCGCTGCCGATCCCGATCCCGTCCGAATACGGGACGGCGCAGCAGGTGACGGTCCAGGGCGTCTCCGGAGAGGCGTTCGGTGACAACACCGGCCTCGGGTCGGGGGTCGTCTGGATCAAGGGTGGTGTCGTCTACTTCGTCGGCGGCACGATCTCGGAGCAGGACGCGCTCGCGGTCGCGCAGACACTGCGCTAGAGTCGGCCGGTGGTCGATCTCCAAGAGCACAAGGC
>JBAPVZ010000379.1:0-1959 GCA_049283435.1 Candidatus Dormiibacterota bacterium | reverse complement strand
CCGCGACGCTGCCGACCGCCGCCGCGGACCGGGGCGCTCGGAACCCAGAACCGGCGGTCATCACCGCGCAAGTTCCTGCGCCGGGCACCACGAACGGCTCGCGCTTCGTCGAGCGGGTGGCCGCGCGCACCGGGGTCGAGCACCTGCGCGCCCATCTCGAAGCTCGCTACGGGATCCGCGTCGCGCAGCTCACGGAGCTGGATCTAGGCGTTTTTCGCGTCGACCGGCACGACGGCGCGCCCTGGGTCGCGCGGATCTTGCCGGCGACGCGCCCGATCGGATGCGCCGTGCGCGATGCGGCGATTCTGCGATTGCTCGCGGAGCACGACTTCCCCGCCGAACGGTGCGCAGCGGACGATGCGGTTTCCGAGCTGGCCGGACAGGCCGTCCTCGTCACCGATTTCGTGCCGGACGTCCCCCGGGAACAACGGTCGGAGGCGATCCGCAAACTCGGCGGGGTGCGCCGTCTCGGAGAGCTGCTCGGGCAGCTCCACACGCTGTCGGCCGCGACCGGTGTGGTCGCGCACCCAGGCGGCGCCTGGCATCACCTCGCGGACGGCGGTCCCCGCGAGGAGATCACGGCGACGGCGCAGTTTCTGGCCGACGCCGCCCGGACAGCACCGGCCGGTCAGCGAGCGCGGTATGCGACCTTGCGCGAGGAGGCCCTCGGCTTCGACGGGGGTGTCGGCCTTCCGCAGGCCCTTGCTCATCCCGACTTCGTGATGGCGAACGTCCTCGCATCGGCGGACCGCGGGCTCGTCCTCGTCGACTGGGTTGGGGCCGGCCGTGCGGCGCGCATCTGGTCGCTCGCCTTCCTCCTCTACAGTCAGGGCGCGCGCGATCCGCGGCGCGTCGACGCCGTCGTCGCCGGCTACCGCCATCACGTGCGGCTGGAGGCGGAGGAGCTCGCCCGCTTGCCCGACATGATCCGCGTCCGACCGGCGACGCTGGCGCTGTGGGCGCTCTGCATGGGGCGCCGGCCTCTGCCGGATGTGGAGCGGGAGCTCGCCACCGTGCGCGAACTCGGCCGCGCGGTCGCCGCTCGGGCACAGGCCGCGTTCGCGGACGGCGCAGCGTGAGTGCCGTACCTCTCTCCACACTCCTGTCGCAGTCGCTCGTCGCGTTCACGATCGAGTTCGACAACGAGTTCGAGCACCGGATGCCGCACCGCACGACGCGGCACGGGTCGACGGGGACCGGTCGCGACGCTCCCTGGCTCGTCTCGATGGCGATGTGGTCGAACTACATGCAGCACGTACGCGACGACGGCACGCCCGTCCGCGAGCTCGCCCGCCGCTCGCAGGCGACGGCAGCGGCGCTGCGCCTGGTCCTCACCCGCATGAGCGGTTGGTGGGGCTATCTGATCGTCGCGCCAGACCCGTCCGACGGCCGCCAGAAGCCGCCGCGCGCCGACTGGCTGGTACGTCCGACGCCGGCGGGCCGCCGCGCGCAGGAGGTGTGGCGGCCGCTGATTGGCGTCGTCGAGCGGCGCTGGCGCGATCGGTTCGGCGCCGGCGGGGTCGATCGCGCGCGGTCGACGCTGTCGACGGTCGTCAGGGAGTTGGCCGTCGAGTTGCCTGAGTACTTGCCGGTCGGCGAGTTCCGCCCACGCCCGGGACGGTCCGCGGCGGACGCCGGCGAGCGGTCGCTGCCGGCGCTCCTCTCGAAGGTGCTGCTCGCGTTCGCGATCGAGTTCGACGTCGCGTCCGACGTGCCGATCGAGGTCGGCGCGAACGTACTGCGCCTCCTGCACGAGAGCGAGGGGGTGCGGCTGACGGACCTCCCCGCGCGGGCGGGCGTCGCCAGGGAGGCGATGGCAAATTCACTCGGTCGCCTGGAGAAGGGGGGGCTCGTTGCCGTCGAGCCTGGTCCAGCGCCGACCCGCGCACGCCTTGTCCGGCTCACTCCGCGAGGGCGGCAAGCGCAGGAGCGTCACCGGCACAGGCTGGAGACAGTGGA
>JBAPVZ010000378.1:0-6576 GCA_049283435.1 Candidatus Dormiibacterota bacterium | reverse complement strand
GTACCGTTCGAGGCGCAGGACCGTGAGCGACTCGTCGCCGACCTGTCGCGGCGCTTCGATCGCGAGGTGCGTCTCCAGGTCCGCGTCGATCCGGAGATCCTGGGCGGCCTCGTCCTCCAGGTCGGCGACCGGCTCATCGACGCGAGCGTGCGGACCCGGCTGCAGCAGCTCAGACGCGAGTTGGCGACCGCCTAGCAACGAGGAAGGAAAGAAGTGGACAACGGGCAGATCAGCGAAGTCATCAGGGAGCGGCTCCGCGACTTCGACGCCCAGACCGTGACGGCCGACGTCGGTCGCGTGATCAGCGTCGGTGACGGCATCGCGCAGATCTACGGTCTGCAGGGGGCGATGGCGTCGGAGCTGCTGGAGTTTCCGGGCAACGTCTTCGGCATGGCGCTGAACCTGGAGGTGGACCGCGTCCGGGCCGTCGTCATGGGCCCCTACGAGCACATCCAGGAGGGCGACGAGGTCCGGACGACGGGTCGCATCGTCGAGGTGCCGGTCGGACCCGAGCTGCTGGGCCGCGTCGTCGACGCGCTTGGCCAGCCGATCGACGGCAAGGGTCCGATCAACGCCAAGCAGGTCAGTGCGGTCGAGAAGATCGCGCCCGGTGTGATCACTCGGACCACGGTGGACACGCCGATCCAGACGGGGATCCTCGCGATCGACGGCATGATCCCGATCGGCCGCGGCCAGCGCGAGCTGATCATCGGCGACCGCCAGACCGGGAAGACCGCGATCCTGCTCGACACGATCGTCAACCAGAAGGGCAAGGGCGTCTACTGCATCTACTGTGCGATCGGACAGAACGCGGCCAACATCGCGCGCGTCCGTGAGGCTCTGGAGGAGAACGGCGCGCTCGACTACACCGTGATCGTCGCCGCCACCGCGTCCGAACCGGCCCCGCTGAACTACATCGCGCCCTACACCGCGTGCGCGATCGGCGAGTACTTCCGCGACAACGGCGAGGACGCGCTCGTCTGCTACGACGACCTGACGAAGCACGCCTGGGCCTACCGCGAGATGTCGCTCAACCTGCGGCGCCCGCCGGGGCGCGAGGCCTATCCCGGCGACGTCTTCTACCTGCACTCGCGCCTGCTCGAGCGTGCCGCCCGGATGTCTCCCGAGTACGGCAACGGGTCGCTGACGGCGCTGCCCGTGATCGAGACGCAGGCGAACGACGTCTCCGCCTACATCCCGACCAACGTGATCTCGATCACCGACGGCCAGATCTATCTGGAGGGTGACCTCTTCAACGCCGGGCAGCGGCCCGCGATCTCGGTCGGCCTGTCGGTGTCTCGCGTCGGCGGTGACGCGCAGATCCGCCCGATCAACAAGACGTCGGGACAGGTGAAGAGCGATCTCGCACAGTTCCGCGAGCTCGCGGCGTTCTCGCAGTTCGCGTCCGACCTCGACGCCGGCACCCGGCGGCAGCTCGACCGCGGGCGGCGGCTGACCGAGCTGTTGCGGCAGCAGCAGTACGAGCCGATCCACGCCGGCGCGGAGGTCGCGATCTTCTACGGCGGGACGCGAGGTCTCATCGACCAGGTGCCGGTCGAGCGCGTCGGCGAGTGGAAGGCGGGGCTGATTCGCTTCCTCCACGCAGAGCACCAGGACTACCTGGACTCGATCGAGCAGGACAAGAAGTGGGACGACGAGGTGGAGGCGCGCACGCGCAGCCTGCTGGAGGAGTACAACCAGCAGTCCGGCTTCGTGCCGGACGCCGGCTCGGCTGGAAAATCGGCCGAGCGTCCGGCCGCCGCGCCGGCGCCGGCGAGCTGAGGAGATAGTCGCAGGTGCCATCCCTCCGCGACGTCCGGCGCCGCATCCGCAGCGTCCAGAACACGCAGAAGATCACGAAGGCGATGCAGGTCGTCTCGGCGACCAAGCTGCGGGGTGCGCAGCAGGCCGTGCAGCGGGCACGTCCCTACGCGGAGAAGATGGCCGAGGTGCTCGCGACGACCGCCGAGCGCGCGACGCAGTACCGTCACCCCTACCTGCAGCGCCGGGAGGGCAAGCGAGCGCTGGTCATCGTCATCACCGCGGACCAGGGCCTCTGCGGCGCGCTCAACTCGAACACGTTGCGCGCGGTCAACCGGTACGTGATCGAGCACCACGAGGCGAAGGCGAAGTACGTGACGATCGGCCGCAAGGGCCGTGACTTCCTCGCTCGCTTCCGGCGCGAGCTCGTCGCCGATGCCTCGGGGCTCCCCGACCGTCCCGGCATCGCACCGATCCTGTCGGCGGTGCGGGCGGCGCTCCAGGCCTACGAGGACGATTCGGTCGACACCGTCCTGCTCGCCTATGCGAAATGGGTGTCGACCCTGCGCCAGGAACCGACGGTCCGTACGTTGCTGCCGATCGAGATCCCCGGTGCGGAGGCCGGCTCGCACACCGACTACGAGTACGAGCCGGAGCCGGAGACCGTCCTCGATGCCCTGCTGCCCCGCTATGTCGAGACCGAGGTCTACCAGGCGGTGCTGGAGAACCAGGCCAGCTTCCACTCGGCGCGCATGATCGCGATGCAGAACGCGACCAACGCCGCCGACGACATGATTCGATCGCTGACCTTGACCGCCAACAAGGTGCGCCAGGCAGCGATCACGACCGAGTTGATGGAGATCGTCAGCGGCGCCGAGTCGCTGAACGCCTAGAAGGAGGACGGCAACAACTGATGGCAGAGGTGAAGGACAGCCCAGCGCCGGTCGCCGAGCGCACGGCGACGGGGCGCATCGCTCAGATCATCGGCGCCGTCGTCGACGTCGAGTTCCCGGACGGCAAGCTGCCGGACATCAACGATGCCGTCGTCGTGACCAACCGCGAGGGGAAGGAGACGATCCTCGAGGTCGAGATCGAGGTCGGCGACAACACCGTCCGCTGCATCGGCATGGATTCCACCGATGGCATGCGCAGGGGCGACCCGGTGCGACTCACCGGCGGCCCGATCACGGTGCCGGTCGGCGTGGAGACGCTCGGGCGCATGTTCGACGTCGTCGGCGAGGCGATCGACAACGAGCCCACACCGGAAGGCATCGAGCGCTGGTCGATCCACCGCGCCGCGCCGCCGCTCCAGGACCAGGCGTCGGGCGTCGAGATCCTGGAGACCGGGATCAAGGTCATCGACCTGATCTGCACGTTCGCCAAAGGCTCCAAGATCGGCCTCTTCGGGGGGGCCGGCGTCGGCAAGACGGTGCTCGTGCAGGAGCTGATCCGGAACATCGCGACCGAGCACCAGGGCCGGTCGGTCTTCGCCGGCGTCGGCGAGCGGACGCGCGAAGGGCAGGGCATGTACGTCGAGATGTCGGAGGCGGGCGTGCTCGAGAAGACGACGCTCGTGTTCGGCCAGATGAACGAGCCCCCTGGTGCTCGGGCCCGGATCGCGCTGACCGGACTCACGATGGCGGAGTACTTCCGCGACACCGAGGGCGCCGACGTGCTCTTCTTCGTCGACAACATCTTCCGGTACATGCTCGCCGGCTCCGAGATCTCGGCCCTGCTCGGGCGGATGCCGTCGGCGGTCGGTTACCAGCCGACCCTGGCGACCGAGATGGGCACGCTGCAGGAGCGGATCACCTCGACGCACAAGGGGTCGATCACGTCGGTGCAGGCGATCTACGTGCCCGCCGACGACTACACCGACCCCGCGATCCAGACGACGTTCGCGCACCTCGGCGCGACCGTGTCCCTGGACCGAGCGCTGACCGAGATCGGCATCTACCCGGCGGTCGACCCGCTGGCGTCCAACTCACGGTTCCTGGAACCGCGCATCGTCGGCCACGACCACTACGAGGCGGCTCAGGGCGTGAAGCGCATGCTCCAGCGCTACAAGGAGCTGCAGGACATCATGGCGATCCTCGGCATGGAGGAGCTGTCCGAGGACGACAAGCAGACCGTCGGGCGGGCCCGGAAGGTGCAGCGCTACCTGGCCCAGCCGATGTTCGTCGCCGAGCGCTTCACCGGCACGCCGGGCGCCTATGTGCCGGTCAAGGAGACGGTGCGGGCGGTCCTGGAGATCATCGAGGGCAAGCATGACGACCTGCCCGAGCAGGCGTTCTACATGGTGGGCACGATCGACGACGCGGTCGAGAAGGGTGCGCGCATGAAGGCGGAGGGAAACGACTGAGCGATGCCGGTACCGCTCCGAGTGGTCAGCGTGGAGGGCTCCGTCTTCGAGGGCGAGGTCGATGGCAACGGCCGACCGTTCCTGATCGCGCGGGGCGCGGACGGCGACCTCGGAGTCCTGCCGCAGCACAGCCCGCTGCTGACCACGCTGCGGCCCGGCCTGCTCGAGATCCGGAACGGCAGCGAGGTGACGGAGCTGTTCTGCGGGGGCGGCTTCCTGGAGGTGCTGCCGGACCGGGTGACGGTACTGGCGGACGTCGCCGAGCGCGCGGACGAGATCTCTGAGGAGGCGGCTGAGGCGGCGCGCCAGCGCGCCGCCGATCGCCTCGCCGGTGAGCTGTCGTCTGCCGAGAAGGCCGACATGACGACGGCGCTGGAGATCGCCGACGCCCGGCTGCGGCTCGCGCGCATGCGCCGAGGGGTGTCGTCGGGCGGCCGGTAGCGGCGACGCGGGCAGTCGCGGCGGGGGCGGCCGGTCGTTGGGGGCAGGTCGGTCGTCGGGGGAGGTGGTGTGATGGCTGATCTGGTGGCCGAGGTCCTGTCGCTGCCCTCGGACGCGCCGATCGCGGCGCTGCGGCGTCAGCGAAGCGGCGTGGTGCACGGGATCGAGGCGAGCTACCGAGCGCTGTTCGGGGATGCCCGCTCCAGCGCGCCTCCGCTCGGAGAGCGTGCGGTCGTCGCGGTCCGCGTCGCCGCCTGGCACGCCGAGCCGCTCCTGGTCGGCCAATACGGCCGCCTGCTTCGTGAGGTGGCGCCGGAGGCCGCGACCGCCGTCATGGACGCCGCTCTCGGCGGCATCCGTGTCGAGGGCTGGGACGGCAGTCGGATCGCACCGCTCGGGCCGTCGTCCGGACTCCCCGCGCGCGTCGTCGCCGAGCTCCGCCATCCGGATCTGCTCGCGACCCATCCGGTCGACGCCCGCCCGCACGATCTGGCGGCGCTCGGTGCGGCCGGCTGCTCGGTCCCGGAGACGGTCACCTTGTCGCAATTGATCGGGTTCGTCAGCTTCCAGGCCCGCATGCTCGCGACGCTGCGGGTGCTGGACGGCGTCCGGCCGGCCGCTGGCGGCGCGGTGTCGACCGGCCCACCGCTGCGGGTCGCGACCGCGACCCAACCGTTCACGCAGGACGAGCTGGGATGGAGTCCCTGGCTGCCGCCGCTCTCGGTGCCGGCGGCGACCGCGGAGCAGCGGGAGGCGCTGCCGCCGCCACGTGACCGGTCGCCCTACTTCCGGCTCCTCGCGCACGACGCGCCGATCCTGCGGGCGCGGACGGCGACCGAGCTCGCGATCTTCCGGACCCCGGGAGGGCTGCCACGCTCGGAGCGGGAGCTGTCGGCCGCGGTCGCCTCGCGCGTCAACGGCTGCGTCTACTGCGCGTCGGTCCACGCCCGGTTCGCCTCAACGTTCTCGAAGCGGCACGCGGACGTGCAGCGGCTGCTCGAGGAGGGGCCGGCAGGCAGGCAGGACCGCCGCTGGCGCGCGATCGTCGACGGCGTCGCCTCGCTGAGCCAGACGCCGTCGCGGCTGGGGCCGGAACGGGTCGCGGCGCTGCGCGGGGTCGGGCTCGGCGATCTCGAGATCCTCGATCTCGGCCAGGCGAGCGCCTTCTTCGCGTGGGCGAACCGGCTGCTGCTGACGCTCGGGGAGCCGGTCCTCCGAGTTCGGGCGGGGACGGGGGCGGGGACGGGGGCATGACGGCGCCACGACTGCAGCGGATCGGGTTCTTCTCCTATCTGGGAGGCGACGAGGATCCCGCCCACTTGCTCGAGCGGACGATCGAGACGTTCGTGTTCGCGGAGCGCCTCGGGTTCGACTCGGTGTGGGTCGCGCAGCATCACTTCGGGCCGCGCACCGGGACCCTGCCGTCGCCGCTGCCCTTCCTCGCGGCGGTCGCCGCGCGCACCTCGCACATCCGGATCGGCACGGCGGTCGTCATTCTGCCGATCGAACAGCCGGTGCGGCTCGCCGAGGACGCGGCCGTCGTCGACCTGCTGGCCGGCGGCCGGCTCGAGCTCGGCGTCGGTTCGGGGACGGACCCCGCGGTGTTTCGCTCGCTCGGCGTCGACCCCGGGGAGCGCGTCGAGCGGATGGTCGCCGGTCTCGACGGTCTGCTCGGTGCGCTGGAGGGCCACGAACTGCCGGGGGGCGGTGGGCACCGGCTGCATCCACCGGCGCCCGGGCTGCGGCGGCGACTGTGGCAGGGCGTGTACGCGCCAGAGCGCGCCCGGCAGGCGGCGGCGCTCGGACTGCACGTCCTGCTGCCGAAGGCGTCGCCAGGCAACCCGCTGCTCGCCGCGAGCGGGCAGGCGGCGGCGGCGAGCGCGTTCTTCGACGCCTGGGGGCGGGACTGGCCAGGGCGGGTCGGTCTCTCGCGGCCGGCGTATCCGAGCCGGGACCGGAAGTCGGCGTTGCGCGAACTCGACGCGGAGCTGCGGCTGCAGGCTGAGCTCGCC
>JBAPVZ010000377.1:0-3062 GCA_049283435.1 Candidatus Dormiibacterota bacterium | reverse complement strand
CTGCAGGCGCTCGCGGCAGTGCTCGAGAGGGCCGCAGATCGTGACCAGATCGACCATCTCGTCGGGGATCGCCGCGATCGCCTGGCGATGATGCCCGCCGAGATAGAGGTCCTGCACCTGCTCCGCGACGGCCTCGAACCCGTAGCGGCGGAACAGCGCGTTGTAGTAGTTCTTCTGCTTGGAGCCCATGCCGCCGACGTAGAGCCCGAGGTGGGGCCGGGCCACCTCCCGAGCGGCAGCGACGTCGTCGGCGACGACGACCTCCTGCAGCGCGCAGACGTCCAGCGCGTCGAGCGAGCGGCCGGCGCGCGCGGCGCCGGCCTCCAGCGAGGGCTGGAGCGCGGCGGCGGCGAGTTGCGGCGCATAGAAGATCGGCAGCCAGCCGTCGGCCAGCTCCCCGGCGAGCGCGAGGCCGGCCGGCGACAGGGACGCCAGGTAGATCGGGATCTCCCGGCGCACCGGATGGCTGATCAGGCGCAGGCCCCCGGTCAGCTGGAAGACCTTCCCCTCGTAGACCAGCGGGTCGCGTCGCAGCACGAGCCGGACGATGTCGATCGTCTCGCGCAGCCGCTGCAGGCTGTGCGCGAACGGCATCCCATGCCAGCCCTCGACGACCTGATGTCCGGACGTGCCGAGGCCGAGGATGACGCGCCCGTCGGAGAGGGCATCGAGCGAGGCGGCGGTCTGGGCGAGCATCGCCGGCGTGCGCGCGAAGATGTTCGCGATCCCGGTCGCGAGCTTGATGCGGGTCGTCCGGGCGGCGAAGTCCGCGAGCAGCGTGAACGCGTCCGACCCGTAGGCCTCGGGTGCCCAGACCGTGTCGTAACCGAGCCCGTCGGCCGCCTCCACCAGGCGCCGCAGCATAGCCACCGGCACCCGTCCGGTGTAGGGAACCGAGATTCCGATCCGCATCTCCTCGCGAGTGTAGGAGTGCTGTCGCGGGGGGGCGCCGCCGCAATCCCGGTCAGCACGCTTCGCCTCGCGTTTCGAGGGCCGTTCGCCGGCGAACGGTCGCTTCGCGTCGCTGCGACCTGCGCGTCGCGAGTCGGGCTCAGTCCGCGGACGGGTCGGGCAGCGCGTTGTGCTCGGCGATCTCGGCGAAGAGCCGGCCGCTCGGTTTGACCTCTCGCTCCTGTGTCTGCGCATCGAACGAGATCAGCCCGAAGCGCTGCGCGTAGCCCTGTGCCCACTCGAAGTTGTCGACCGACGTCCAGTGGAAGTAGCCCCGCACCGGGACTCCCTCCGCGATCGCCTGCCAGACGGCGCCGAGCACGGCCGGCAGGTAGGCCTCGCGCACCCGATCGTCGGCGGCCGAGATCCCACTCTCGGTGACGTAGACCGGCTTGCCGCAGCCCTTCAGCTCGCGCAGCGCGAGCAGCATCCAGTGCGGGTTGACGGCCCAGCCGAAGTCGTTCTCCGGGAGGCCGACCGGGTTGTGCCGGCTCGTGAACCCCTCCTCGGGCCGCCGCGGATCGAAGCGCACGAGCGATCCGCTGTAATGATTGAGACCGCAAAAGTCGGCCGGCGCGTCGAAGACCCGGGTCCAGCGCCAGGGCGACGCCGGCCAGCGGTCCATCACCTCACGCGAGACTCCGGCCACCAGCCGATCTGGCACGGTCAGTCGCTCCGGAAACAACAGCCAGCGGTTGTGGGCGAGCCCGACCGGGACGCTCGGCGTGATCCGGTGCAGCTCGCGGTACGCGCGCTCATGCGCCTCTCTCAGGTTGTGCAGGACTCGGTAGAGCCCGCGCACGTCGCCCTTGCGGCCGGGCGGGAACTCGCCGGCGATCCAGCCCTCGAACCCCATGATGTTCGGCTCGTTGATCGTGCACCAGAGGTCGACCAGGTCGCCCAGCTCGTGCGCCACGTGGCGCACGAAGGGCAGCCAGCCGTCGGCGGCGCCGCTCGCCTCCCAGCCCCCGCGGTCGACGAACCAGCCGGGCGACGAGAAGTGGAGCAGCGTCACCATCGGCGTCATGCCGAGGCGCCGCAGCTCCTGCAGCACCTCCCGATAGTGCGCGACCGCGCGAGCGTCGAACCGGCCGGGCTCCGGTTCCACACGCGACCACTCGATGGAGAGCCGGTGCGCGTTGTTGCGCAGCTCGTGCAGGAGCCGGAAATCGTCGCGGAAGCGGTGCCAGTGGTCGATCGCGACGCCCGAGCTGTCGCCGGTGACGATGCCGCCCTGCTCCTCGAAGCGCCACCAGTCGTTCTGGAAGTTGCCCCCCTCGACCTGATGGGCGGCGGTCGCACATCCCCAGAGAAACCCCGCTGGGAAGGCGCGGCTCATCCCGGGGTCCCCGCGGGACGGAGCATGTGAAGTCCCGCGGATTCGTTCATCCCGTGGGGTGGGTCATGCGACGCGCTCGGCGGCGGGCTGCGGCGTCACGCTGGGGGCCGGCGTGTACTCGACGCCCACGACGCGCGTTCCCTCGAGGTCGACGTGGAGGACGCCCGCGCGACCCACCTCCTTGCGCACCATCTCCTTGTCGGTGAGCGGTCGATGGTCGAGCAGGACCCACGTCGCCTGCAGCGGGTCGGCATGGCTGATCAACGCCGACACCTCCCCGGGGTGGGCGGCGGCGACACGATGCATGACGGCGAGGATGCGCCCCCCCATCTGATCGACCGTCTCGTCGCCGGGCACCAGGCCGCGTCGCGCGCGGTGGACGAACCAGAGCGGGCGCCGCATCGGGATCTGCCAGTACGGCACGCCCTGCAGGTAGCGGCTGAACTCCGCCTCGCGGAGCGCCGGATCGGCCTCGAGCGGGATCTTCAGCCCCAGCCCCTGCACGATCAGGTCCGCGGTCTCGACCGCGCGCTGCAGCGGGCTGTGGACGATGCGGGCGAGTCCGCTGTCCCGCAGCCGCCCCCCCACCGCGAGCGCCTGCAGGCGACCACGCTCGCTGAGGCCGAACCCGGGGAGGTGCCCGTAGAGCACGTGCTTCGGGTTCTCGACCTCGGCATGACGGATCAGGAGGATGCGGGTGCGCACACGGGACAGGCTACCGGGGGACGTGGGCGGCCGGCTCCCGTGTTGCACGCGACGGCCGGGATGCGCT
>JBAPVZ010000376.1:0-5274 GCA_049283435.1 Candidatus Dormiibacterota bacterium | reverse complement strand
GAGCAGCGATCAGGCAGCACCGCGCCAGGTCTCCCAGGCGACACGGATGCCGAGCCCGCACAGCACGACGCCGGCCATCGCCTCCAGGCCCCGCTGCAGTCGGCGGCCGGCGCGGCTCGCACCGAGGCCGGCGAGCGTGCGTCCGTAGACGAGCAGCCAGCCGACGAGCAGCCCCTCGAACACGGCCACCATGACCACGATCCGCGAGGGGCCGTCGCCCGGCCGCAGGAACTGCGGGAACAGGGTCAGGAAGATCACGCCCGCCTTCGGGTTGAGCAGGTTGTTGACCAGGCCCTGGACGTAGGCGGCGCGGCGCCGGGGCACCGGTCCGGCCCACTCGGCCGGCCGGGGCGAGGACCTCTCGTCGGTCCGCCGGCGCAGCGCTGAGCGCAGCGCGAGCACGCCGAGGAGGCACAGGTAGGCCGCCCCGAGCAGGCGCAGCACGCTGAACAGCACCGCCGCCCGGTCCAGCAGCGTCGCCAGTCCGAGGGCTGACGCGGCGCTCCAGCCCAGGGTGCCGGTGCCGACGCCGAGCACGGTCGGTGCCACCAGGCGGACGCCGCCGCGCAGCGCGTTGCGGGACACCAGGGCCATGTCCGGGCCGGGCGCGATGACGAGCAGCGCCGCGACGACGATGAAGGAGAGCAACCGCGCGTCCACCAGGTCGCGAGCGTAGCGCGTCCGGCCTCGGCACCGGGAGCTGGTGGTACGCTGTGCGCCCAACCATGCTGTCAGGGCTGCTCCTTCTTAGCGGCCGCGACGAGGGCCCATAGCCAGGTCGGCTCCCTCGTCGCGGGGATTCCGGCGCCGAAAGGCGCCTCGCCGGCCGCTGCCCGCCCGAATCCGCTGAGGAGGCTCCCCCGATGACGACCGATCAGTTCCCACGGCAACGCCGCTCACGCATGCCATTCGTGCGCTACGCGGGGTTTGCTCCGATCGACCTTCCCGATCGCGCCTGGCCCTCGACCGTGATCGACCATGCTCCTCGCTGGTGCGCCGTCGACCTCCGCGACGGCAACCAGGCGCTGATCGATCCGATGAGTGTCGAGCGCAAGCGGGTCATGTTCGAGCTGCTGTGCGAGATCGGCTTCAAGGAGATCGAGGTCGGCTTCCCGTCCGCGAGCCAGACCGACTACGACTTCGTACGGCTCCTCATCGAGCAGCGCCTGGTGCCCGACGATGTCGCGATCCAGGTGCTGACGCAGTCGCGGCCGGAGCTGATCGACCGCACCTTCGAGGCCATCCAGGGCGCGAAGCGGGCGATCGTCCACCTCTACAACTCGACGTCGACGACGCAGCGACGGGTCGTGTTCCGGCAGGATCGCGCGGGCATCGCCGAGATCGCGGTCAGCGGGGCGCAGCGAATTGCGGAGCGGGCCGCCGGCGCCGAGACGGCCGGGACGCAGCTGACGCTGGAGTATTCGCCGGAGTCGTTCAGCGCGACCGAGCTCGACTTCGCGCTCGAGATCTGCGATGCGGTGACCGACGTCTGGCGGCCGACGCCGGAGCGCAAGGTGATCGTCAACCTGCCCAACACGGTCGAGGTCGCGACGCCGAACACCTACGCCGATCAGATCGAGTGGATGCACCGCCATCTGGCCCGTCGCGAGGCGATCGTGCTGTCGGTGCACCCCCACAACGATCGGGGCTGTGGCGTCGCTGCGGCCGAGCTCGGCTACATGGCGGGCGCCGAGCGCATCGAGGGATGCCTCTTCGGGAACGGCGAGCGCACGGGCAACGTGTGCCTGGTCACGCTCGCGCTGAACCTGTTCACGCAGGGCGTCGATCCCGAGCTCGACTTCGACGACATCGACCGCATCCGGCGCACCGTCGAGTACGTCAACCAGCTGGCGGTGCCGGAGCGGCACCCCTACGCAGGCGACCTCGTCTACACGGCCTTCTCCGGCAGCCACCAGGACGCGATCAAGAAGGGCCTGGAGGCGATGGAGGCCGACGCGGCCGCCGCCGGCGACACCTTCGCCGGCCGCACCTGGGACGTCCCCTACCTGCCGATCGACCCGAAGGACGTCGGCCGAACCTACGAGGCGGTGATCCGGGTCAATTCCCAGTCGGGCAAGGGCGGCGTCGCCTACGTGATGAAGGCGGAGCACCAGCTCGACCTGCCGCGGAAGCTCCAGATCGAGTTCTCGAAGGCGATCCAGGCGCACACGGACGCGGCGGGCGGTGAGGTGAGCCCGAGCCGGATGTGGGCCATCTTCCGCGAGGAGTACCTGGACAACGAAGACCAGCCCTGGAGCCGGTTGAGCCTCACCTCGTACGCCGAGGCCGCTCCGTTCGACAAGGACACGGATTCGCTGCGGGTGGACGCCTACTGGGACGGCGAGGAGCGCACGCTCGAGGGCACCGGCAACGGCCCCATCGCGGCCTACGTCGACGCGCTCGCGACGCTCGGTGTCGAGGTCAAGGTGCTCGACTACGTGGAGCACGCGCTGAGCGAGGGGGGGGACGCCGTCGCGGCGTCCTACCTCGAATGCGAGATCGCCGGGACCACGGTGTGGGGCGTCGGGATCGACCCCAACATCGTCCGCGCGTCGCTGCGTGCGCTGACGAGCGCGGTCAATCGGGCCCTGCGCGAACTGCCGGTGAGCTGAGCCCGGTCGTCAGCGGCTCGCCGCAGCTCAGGCCGCCGGCGACTGCTTCCCGCGTCGGGTGAGCCGCTGGGCAAGCTGCGCCGCCAGCGCCGTGCCGGCTGCGGTGCCGACCGTCTGCGCGACCCGCACGGCCATCTTCTCGAAGCGCGGCCGCGGGGGATCCTCACCGACCTGCCGATCGCCGACGTAGAGGCGCATCGGCGGCACCTGCTCGCGCACGCCGCTGCGCAGGCGATCCCACCAGCCGAGCGGGACGATGCGCTCGATCCGTTCGCGCCGCGTCGGCGCCCGCGTGACGCGATACACGACGTAGGCGCCGACCGCAGCGACGCCGACCGCGGCGCCGATGGCGAGCGCGATCACGGCGATCCGGGTCGCCCGCTTCAGCTGGCGCTGCCCACGATCTCGGAGGACGACGATGCTCGATTCCATCGAGTCGCGCAGCTCGCCTATTTGCGTGCTGAGCTGATCTGACGAACCAGCCATTCCTTCGTCTCCTTCAGTGCTGCGATCGTCCGCACCGGCGGCTGCAGCTTGAGCGTGAACCGGCCGACGATGGCGAGGATGATCGCAACCAGCACGTAGGCGCCGATCCAGATCGCGGCGACGAGCACGTGCTGCGGCAGCCACACGACGACGAGTACCGGCATCGCGACGAAGATCGCGAGCACGAGCAGCAAGGCCGCAAAGGCGAACATCCCGACCGCGACGCCGTTGCGCACGACGAGGCCGCGCACCTCCGCCTTCGCGAGTGCGATCTGCACCTCGACGAGTTTTTGCGCGTCGTCGACGAGCCCTTTCGCCAGCTCCTTGGACGGAGCGACGGTCTTGTCCGCCGGCATGGCCCCACGATAACAGCGCCCGAACTCGCGCGGCAGGGGTTTCGAATCGGTGGCCGCATCCCGCAGAGCGTTGTCGCTCGGTTCCGCCGGCCGGCAGGGGGCGCGAGCGACACGGACTCTCCAAGCACAAGCATGCACATTTGCTTATGCGATCGATATTGCATGCGGAATTCGTGATGCGTTACCATTCACATACGCAATCCGCCATGCAAGGTCCACAGGAACGACGTCTGCTGCTGCTCCAGTTGAAGGGGCTCGCCAACCCGACGCGATTGCGGCTGCTCGAGCTGCTGTCCGAGCGGGGTGAGGAGACCGTCAACGAGCTCGCGCAGAGCCTGCGACTCAGCCAGCCACGCACGTCCTGGCACCTCGCGCTGCTCCGTCGCGGTGGACTGATCCGCCAGCGCCGGCAGGGGCGGCAGGTGCTCTGCTCGGTGGACCTCGACGTGGTTCGCAAGGGACAGCGGCAGCTCTGGGAGCTGCTCACCGCGAATCGGCGACTCGCCGTTGATCTGGCAGGGCGCTGATCGCCCGAGCGGCCGGCGCACCGGTCGCACCATCACGAAGAAGGGAGTTTCGCGACCGATGGAAGTCAAGCAGCCGGACGGGAAGGTACGCGTCGCGTTGGTCGGCGTCGGCAACTGCGCCTCCGCGCTCGTGCAGGGCGTGCAGTTCTACCAGGACGCGTCGGTCGAGGACTTCGTCCCCGGCCTCATGCACGTCGATCTCGGCGGCTACCACGTTCGCGACGTGGAGTTCGTGGCCGCGTTCGACGTCGACCGGGAGAAGGTCGGCAAGGACCTCTCGGACGCGATCTTCTCGGGCCCCAACAACACCGTCAAATTCGCGGAGGTGCCCCATCTCGGAGTGCAGGTGCACCGCGGCATGACCCACGACGGCATCGGCGAATACCTCTCCGGTGTGATCGAGAAGGCGCCGGGCGAGACCGACGACGTCGTCCGGATCCTGCGCGAGACCGGGGCCGACGTCGTCGTCAACTACCTGCCGGTCGGGTCGGAGGAGGCGACGAAGTGGTACGTGGAGCAGGCGCTCGCGGCCGGCTGCGCGTTCGTCAACTGCATCCCCGTCTTCATCGCCCGCGAGCACTACTGGCAGGGCCGATTCGAGCAGAAGGGCCTGCCCATCATCGGCGACGACATCAAGTCGCAGGTCGGCGCGACGATCGTGCACCGGACGCTCGCGCGTCTCTTCCGTGAGCGCGGCGTGCGCCTCGACCGCACCTACCAGCTCAACTTCGGCGGCAACACCGACTTCCTGAACATGCTCGAGCGGAGCCGGCTGCAGTCGAAGAAGATCTCGAAGACGCGCTCGGTCACCTCCCAGCTCGACTACTCGGTGGGCGACCAGAACGTCCACATCGGGCCCTCCGACTACGTGCCCTGGCTGCAGGACCGGAAGTTCGCCGAGATTCGACTCGAGGGTCGCGGCTTTGGCGACATGCCGATGCAGATCAACCTGAAGCTCGAGGTCGTCGATTCGCCGAACTCGGCAGGTATCGTCATCGACGCTGTGCGCTGCGCCAAGCTCGCGCTCGACAACGGTCTCTCCGGCGCCCTGGAGGGTCCCAGCGCGTACTTCATGAAGTCGCCTCCGCTGCAGTACACGGACAACGAGGCGCGGGAGCTCACGGAGAGGTACATCGCGGAGGAGGGCGCGAAGCGAGCCGCGGCCGGGGAGAGGGCGGACGCGTCCTCGCCGATCGAGGCCTGAGCGATGACGGGCGCTGCGTGAACGCGTGAGGGTGCTCGCCAGCGCCTACCGTACCGGCGCCCGCCTCGCCCGTCGCTGCCCTCCGGGCC
>JBAPVZ010000375.1:0-1563 GCA_049283435.1 Candidatus Dormiibacterota bacterium | reverse complement strand
TCCGTGCCCCGTCTATCGACATCGCCGAGGTCGGCGCCGGGGGCGGCAGCATCTGCTGGATCGACCCGGGCGGCGTGCCTCGCGTCGGTCCCCAGTCGGCAGGCGCCGACCCCGGACCCGCGTGCTACGGCCGCGGCGGCGAGCGGCCGACATTGACCGACGCCCAGGTGCTGCTCGGCTATCTCAGCACCCAGTCGCTGGCGGGCGGCGTGCAGTCGATAACCCGCGAGCTCGCCGAAGTTGCCTTCCAGCCCTTTGCGGAGGCGCTCGGGCTCGCCGTGCACGACGCGGCCTACGGCGTCTGCATGATCGGCGTCGACAACATGAGCCGGGCGGTCAAGTCGGTGAGCAGCCAGCGTGGCCGTGACCCGCGGGACTTCGTGCTCGTCGCCTTCGGCGGGGCAGGCCCTGCCTACGGAGTCGAGATAGCGCGGCTGCTGGGGACGCGACGGGTGCTGGTCCCGCTCCACCCGGGGCTCTTCTGCTCGATCGGGCTGCTCGCTGCCGACCTGCAGTACAACGACGTGCGGACCTACGTCGGCGGGGCCGAGCTCGACGCCCGATCGGTCGGCGCGATCTTCTGCGAGATGGACGAGGCGATGGCGGTGACGCTGGGCCGCCAGGGGCACGCACCGAGCACGGCGCAGCTGGCACGGTTCGCCGACGTGCACTACGCCGGACAGTCGTCCGAGCTGAGCATCGCCATCCCAACCGGCGCCCTCACCGACGCCCACCTGCTCCGGCTCCGCAAAGATTTTGACGCCGAGCACGAGCGCACCTATGGACATCACGGCGAGGGCCAGGGGATGGAGATCGCGGCGGTGCGCCTGCGCGCGACGGTGCCCACAGTTGCGGACGCCCAGTCGAGCCTCTTCCAGGCTCCCCGCGTGGGGACCTCGCCCGGCGGCTCGGCGCCCGACCGGCCGGCCTACTTCGGCGCGCGGCACGGGTTCCTCGCCACCCCGGTCGTGAACCGCGGCGAGCTCGGGGCCAGGCCGGCGCCAGGACCGCTGATCGTGCAGGAGATGGACGCGACGACGGTCGTGCCGCCGGGCGCGCGCGCGGCGCTCGACGAGTTCGGCAGCATCGTCATCGAGGTGGGCCAATGAGCCAGGCATCGACTCACCCGACACTTCGCGACCCGATCACGTTCGAAGTGGTGAAGAACGGACTGCTTTCCCTCGCGGACGAGATGGCGATCACGATCGTGCGTACCGCGCACTGTCAGATGATCCGCGACGCAATGGATTTCTCGACTGCCATCTGTGACCGTCATGGGCGGGTGGTGGCCCAGGGCATCGGGGTCCCCGGCTTGCTCGGCGCCATGCCCGACGCGCTCAAGTGCGTGATCGCGAAGTTCGGGGGTCGCATCGAGCCGGACGACGTCTACGTCCTCAACGATCCCGACCAGGGGGGCATGCACCTGCCGGACGTCTTCATCTTCCGGCCCGTCTTCTGGGAGAGGCACCTGCTCGGCTATACCGGTGTCGTCGCGCACCACCAGGACATCGGCGGTCGGGTCCCTGGCGGCAATGCGGTCGACTCCACCGAGATCTTCCAGGA
>JBAPVZ010000374.1:0-1674 GCA_049283435.1 Candidatus Dormiibacterota bacterium | reverse complement strand
AGCTGATCGCTTCCCGGGCCGGCCACAAGGTTGGTGGGCGGCCCGGGACTCGAACCCGGATGGGTTTCCCCACACGCCCCTCAAACGTGCGCGTCTACCTGTTCCGCCAGCCGCCCTGGCCGGTTAGCAAGTGTAGCCGGACCTCAGCCGGCCCTGCGAACTCTCTCCGTTCTCCCCAACTACCATTGCTTCATGCCAGAGGGTGGGAACACAAACGAGCGCACGCTGCGTGCGCTGCTCCAGGCCGGCGACGATGCAGCGCCGGCGCTCGTCGTACCGGGGGGCCCGCGTTGGTCCTACGGGACGCTGCGCGAGACCGTCTTCGCGGCCGCTGACCGGTTGCGCCACCTTGGGCTCGGCCGGGATGACCGGATCGCGACCTCCTACCCGAACGGCGCCGAGGCGGTCCTGCTCTTCCTCGCCGCCGCGCTGACGGGGACGGCGGCGCCGCTGAACCCGGGCTACACGGAGGAGGAAGTCCGCTTCTACCTGCAGGACACCGGTGCCGCCGCGCTGGTCGTACCGCCGGACGGCGGCGAGGCAGCGCGGGCGGCCCGACCCGAGGGCACCCTCCTGCTCGAGGCGGCGGTCGACGAGCGAGGACGCCTGCTCATCGAGGGCGAGGGGCGCGAGCGACGCGACGCGACCGAGCCCGGCGCCGACGACGTCTGTCTGATCCTCCACACGAGCGGCACGACCTCGCGACCGAAACGAGTGCCGCTGCGGCAGCGCAACATCGCCGCGTCGGTCGGCCACATCGTCGCCGGCTATGCGCTGACTCCGGAGGACGTCTCGCTCTGTGCGATGCCGCTCTTCCACGTGCATGGAATCGTCGCGTCGCTGCTTTCGACGTTCGCGTCCGGCGGCACCGTCGTCGCACCACCTGGCTTCAACGCGCTGCGGTTCTGGCCGATCGTCGAGCAGGAGCGCGTGACCTGGTTCTCTGCCGTCCCGACGATGCACCAGATGCTGCTGCGCCGCGCCGACCGCACCCAGGTCGCGACCGCCGCCCGCACGCTGCGCTTCGCCCGCACCTGCAGCTCGGCGCTCGCCCCTGCGATCGAGGACGAGCTGACGAAGCTGTACGACGCTCCCGTTCTGCAGGCGTACGGCATGACCGAGGCGGCGCACCAGATGACCTCGAACCCGCTCCCTCCGGGCGAGCGCGTACCGGGCTCGGTCGGCGTCGGAACCGGTGTCGAGGTCGGGATCGTCGACGAGGCCTGGACGCAGCAGCCGGTCGGGAGACAGGGTGAGATCGTCGTTCGCGGCCCCAATGTGATCGCCGGCTACGAGTCGAACCCGGCCGCCAACGCATCGAGCTTCCGCGACCGCTGGTTCCGGACCGGCGACGCCGGCGTGCTCGACACACGCGGCTACCTGACGATCGTCGGTCGCCTGAAGGAGATGATCCTGCGCGGCGGCGAGAACATCGCACCGGCCGAGATCGACGAGGTGCTGCTGCTCCATCCGGCGGTCGCCGAGGCGGTCGCGTTCGGCGAGCCGGACCAGATGCTCGGCGAGGTCCCGGTCGCCGCCGTCGTGCTGAGCGGCGAGGTGACGGAGCGGGAGCTGCTGCGACATTGCCGCGAGCATCTGGCGGCGGCGAAGGTGCCAGTGCGCCTCTACATGACCGAACAGATCCCGCGCACCGCGACCGGCAAGGTGCAGCGG
>JBAPVZ010000373.1:0-7639 GCA_049283435.1 Candidatus Dormiibacterota bacterium | reverse complement strand
GCGTAGGTCGCATCCATGCCGCGATAGCTCAGGCCGCGCGCGCCGAGCGTCCGGGCCTGGGTGTACGGCGTGTCTGACGCGTAATGGATGATCCCGAGGTCGAGGGTCAGGCGGGTCATGCTCACGTTCTCGTTCAGGGGGTAGCGGCTCGGCTCCAGCACCTCGAAGCAGGCGTCGAGGTAGGGGCCGGCCTCCATCTCGACGACCGTGTAACGCCCCTGGTAGTAGAAGTCGAGGTAGTCGCGGTTCTGCAGGAAGGTGCCGCGAACGGTGACCGCGCGCTGGTGGTCGAGCGCCGAACCGAACTCCAGGTACCGCTGCACGCTGCCGGCATCGAAGCAGTTGTCGAGCCAGTACGTGTTGCCGGAGTGCTCGTTGTAGACGACGTTCGGCAGCATCACGTCGCCGACCTGCGCGTTGAGCGTCGCCGCCTTCCCCATCACGTAGACGCCGCTGATCCAGACGACCGACTCGGCGATCTGGCGCAGCAGGTGATAGGCGCCGAGGCCGAGCGGGTAGTCGACGTTGAGCAGGTACGCGTTGGACGCCGAGAGCGCCAAGGGGTCGATCCGCCCGATCCGGGGGTCCAGGCGCGCCGGGTCGAGCTGGTCGAGGCGGATGATCTGGGCCGCCGAGTCGACGCCCCCCTCCTCGGCGGTCAGGTGGTGAATGCCGACCTCTCGCTCCAGGTCGCTGCGCAGCGACCGCAGGCGAGTCGCGTCCGGGTGCCGGTCGAACAACGGTCGCGCCGCGTAGTAGAGCCAGTTCTCACGCGACGCGTGCGTCTCCCCCGACTCCAGCTTGCGCAGCTCCTCGGTGAGGTCCGGATCCGTCGCGCGGGCGAAGTCGACGATCTGCGGCTCCAGGTGTCGCGAGACACCGCTGACCACATTGACCAGGCTGTGCACGTTCGAGGAGACGAAGTAGACCGGCGCCTCGGCGAGCCCGAGGCGATCGAGTTCGCCCTGGATCGGCTGCCACCAGCGCCCGGCGTTGCGGGCGAACCCGACGTGGGAGCCGCCGACGAGGCGGATCGAGATCTGGCAGCGGCTCGAACGGACGCGGGCGAGCATCTCGTCGAAGTTCGGTGACCAGGCCTCGATGAGGCGCTGCCAGTCGTCTTCGGTCGCTCCCGCCGCGTGCCGCGCGGCGTCGAGCCCGTCGCGGCTCAGCGCGAGCGCCGCGTGCAGCTTGTTCCACTCGATCTGGTAGGCGACGAGGGTCGGCAGCAGGTCGTCGATGTCGGAGTTGGACGCGAGGAACACAGCCAGCGTCTGGTCGCCGTCGTAGTACCAGGGGCGGCGGCGGGCGGGTGCCTTGACGCGCGGCCAATGATCCACGTCGAGCCCGAGCGCGGCCCGGAAGCGGTGGGGGCTCTGGCCGAAGATGATCCGCCGGACGTCGACGATCTCGCGTGGCAGGCGCCGGATCGAGTACAGGAACGCCCCCATGTCGACCGTGTCCGAGGCGGCGAGCGAGTGGAGCGACGATCCCATGCCGACGTGGACGGAGGTCAGGGAGTCGAGGCGGATCCATCCCGAGCTCTGGAGCATCGTCGAGTAAGTGCGGACGTAGAGCTCGACGGCATGTCGCCCGGTCCAGCCGGGCGGGACCACCGGATCGCGACGCTCGTCCATGCGCGCCCAGTCTACGGAGCGGGAGAGCCCCCGGCGACGTCCGTCGGGATCGCGTCAATCCTCGAGGTTGTTGGGACCTCCGAGACGGCGCATCAGCTCTTCGAGGAGGTGGCGCGCCTCCGGATCGGACATCACCTTGCGCTGCATGTCCTCCGCGGCGCGGCGCATGTCCGGGTCGTCCATCAGTCGCGACGCCATTTCCTCGAAGCGGCCTGACATGTCCTTCAGCGCCGCCTCCTGCGCGACCTGGAAGAGCACCGGCTGGCTGGCTGCCGAGGCGACCGATTCCACCTGCTGGCGGACCATCTCGACGCCCTTGCAGCCGAGGCACTCGCCCTTCATGCCGCAATGGCACAGTTGCCGCCGCAGCCGGTCGAGCGCCAGATGCGTCTCCGAGAGATCGACCGAATTTGCCGCCACGACCTCATCGTACGGCCGTCTTCTCACCGACGCGGAGAGGGGGTTCGGCAACGGCTACCGCGTCGACTTTGGGGGCCTCAACCACCGGCGAGTGGTCGCCATCTCTCGCAGCGAGGGTCTCTGCGCCGGCGGGTGGCCGTCATCTCTCGGCGAAGCGTCCCGTGCCAGCATCCGGTCGCCGCCCTCTCACGCCGGGAAGCGTCGCATTGCCGGCGAGCGCTCGCTAAGTCGGGTAAGCGACCTGACCGATGCGCATCGAATACCTGCCACCCCCCAAGCCAGCGTGATCCAGCCTGTTGGCATCGCCGTTTGCGGCGGCGATTCGTTGCCTGGCCACCCTTGACACCGTCCGATGACAGCCGGCCTGTTGTGCGGTAATTTTGGCCAGCCCCCGGGGCGGGAGGGGTGGTGATGCACCGTGGGCGGGGGGCGTCTGGGCGCGGCAATGGGCGGGGAGGTGGGCGAGCAACGCCAGTAGCGAGTTCGCGAACACCCCGGCCACACCCCGCGATTCCCTGACCCGCCGCGCGCACCCGCGAGCGGGCCACCGCGCGCGCGGCCGATACTGCCCCGCATGTCGATCGACTGGGACGCCGAGGCGCGGGAGTGCCACCTCCACAACGGCCGGGTCAGCTACCTCCTCCGGGTGTTCGAGAACGGGGCGCTGGGGCATCTCCACTTCGGGGCGCCGCTCGCGGTCGGGCGGCCGTACGCGCATCTCGGCCCGCTGCCGTTCACCGGCTTCTCGAACCGCCTCGACGCGCCGATCCCGTTCGAGCTGCCCACCCCCGGCAGTGGCGATTTTCGCGTGCCCGGGCTCGTCGTCGAGCTGGCGGACGGCTCGACGGTGCTCGATCTGCGCTATGCCGGGCACCACATCGTGCCGGGCAAGCCGCCGCTGGCCGGGCTTCCCGCCACCTACGTCGAGGACCCCGGCGAGGCGTCGACGCTCGAGGTCCGGCTGCTCGACGAGCCGTTCGGCCTCGAGGTCGAACTCTCGTTCACGGTCTTCCGCGACCTGCCGGTGATCGCTCGGCACACCCGACTCCGGAATCGCGGGTCGGCGCCGGTGCGGGTGCAGTGCGCGATGAGCGCGGTGCTCGACCTGCCCGACGCGATCTGGGAAGCGGTTCAGCTCGGTGGCACGTGGGGCCGCGAGTTCCATCTGACGGAACGCTCGCTCGTGCCCGGCCGCCAGGCGATCTCCAGCGTGCGCGGCGCCTCGGGCCACGAGCACAACCCGTTCCTGCTCCTGCGCCGTCCCCCCACGACGGAGGAGTCCGGTGAGGCGATCGGCCTGAGCCTCGTCTACTCGGGCAACTTCCTCCTCGAGACCGACGTCGGCCCGTTCGCGACGACGCGAGCCCGGATCGGGATCAACCCGGAGGGGTTCGCGTGGACCCTCGCGCCGGGCGACGAGCTGACGACGCCCGAGGCGGTCCTCGCTCACACGCGCCAAGGGCTCGGCGACTTGAGCGACACCTACCACCGGCTCTACCGGGAGCGGCTCGCGCGTGGCGTCTGGCGAGACCGTCAGCGACCGATCGTGCTCAACAACTGGGAAGCGACCTACTTCGACTTCACCGAGCAGCGGCTCCTGGAGCTGGCGACCGCGGCGCGCGAGCTCGGAGTCGAGCTGTTCATGCTCGACGACGGCTGGTTCGGCCGCCGCGACGACGACACCACCTCGCTCGGCGACTGGTTCGTCGACGAGCGCAAGCTGCCCGGGGGCCTCGGCCGTCTGGGAAACCGGATCCGAGCGCTCGGCCTCGACTTCGGCATCTGGATCGAGCCCGAGATGGTGAACCGGCAGAGCCGCCTCTTCTCGGCGCACCCCGAGTGGGTCGTCGGCGTGCCCGGCCGCGCGCAGACCGAGTCGCGCAACCAGCTGGTGCTCGATCTCTCGCGCCCGGCGGTCGTCGACCACCTGACCGAGGTTCTCTCGCACGTGCTCCGCAGCGGCCCTATCTCCTACGTGAAGTGGGACATGAATCGGAACGTGACCGAGCCCTACAGCACCGCGCTGCCGCCGGACCGGCAGGGCGAGTTCTTCCACCGCTACACGCTCGGCCTGTACGACCTGTACCGGCGCCTGACCGAGGCGTTCCCCGACGTGCTGTTCGAGTCGTGCGCCAGCGGCGGCGGACGCTTCGATCCTGGCCTGCTCGCGTACGCGCCACAGACGTGGACGAGCGACGACACCGACGCGATCGAGCGGCTAAAAATCCAGTGGGGCGCCTCGCTCGCCTACCCCCTGAGTGCGACGCTGGCGCAGGTCTCCGCCGTTCCGAATCACCAGATCGGCCGGTCGACGCCGCTCGAGACGAGGGCGGCGGTCGCGTTCTTCGGGGTCTTCGGCGTGACGCTCGACCCGACGCGACTGGCGCCCGGTGAGCGCGACGCGATCGCCGAGCAGATCGCGTTCTACAAGGCGCGCCGCGAGCTCTTCCAGCGCGGCCGCCACCATCGTCTCCGGAGCCCGTTCCACGGCGATGGGAACGAGACCGCGTGGATGGTCGTCGATGCGCCGGCTCAGCACGCCGTGGTCGGCCACTACCGGACGCTCAGCCGGCCCTCGCCGATCCCTGGTCGCCTGCCGCTGCGCGGGCTCGACCCGATGCTGACCTACCGCGTCGCCGTCTGGCCTGCACGCGGGGATGCCGTCGAGCGTGCGAACGAGGGCCTGCGGGGCGGCGACGAGCTGATGAGCGTCGGCCTGGTCGTCGACACGGGCGATCGCAGGGACGACAGCCGGCGCGGTGACTTCAGCGCCCGGCTGTTCGACCTCGAGGCGACGTGAGCGCCCGCGTTCTCTACCGCTCGCGCCGCTCGCGCGGGGTCGCGTACATCGTTTCGACCGCCTCGGCACGGTGCTCGAGCACGGCCTGGCGGCGCACCTTCAGCGTCGGCGTGAGCTCGCCGTTCGACTCCGAGAAATCCTCCGCCATGATCGTGAACCGCTTGATCGTCTCCCAGTTGCCGAGCCCTTCGTTCGCGCGGTCGACGGCCGCCTGCAGATGCGCGCGCAGCGCCACCTCGTCGAGCAGCTGGTTCGGCTCGCCTCGCAGGTGCAGCTCCTTCCGCACGACGTCCCAGGCCGGCACGATGAGCGCGGTCACGTACGGGCGCAAATCTCCGATGACGATCGCGAACGAGACCGCAGCGTCCTGCAGGAGCCGCGCCTCCAGCATCTGGGGTGCGACGAACTTGCCGCCCGCCGTCTTCATCAGATCCTTCTTGCGATCGGTGATCCGCAGGTACCCGTCCGCGTCGATCGTGCCGATGTCGCCGCTGCGGAACCAGCCCTCCTCGGTCAGCACCGCTGCCGTCGCCGCCCCCTCACGGTGGTAGCCGATCAGGTTGCCGGGACTCTTGACGAGGATCTCGCCGTCTTCCGCGACGCGCAGCTCGACGCCGGGCAGCGCCTGGCCGACCGTCTCGTAGCGGTGGGCCTCTTCACGGTTCCCGGTCGCGCCGGCACTCGTCTCCGTCAACCCCCACCCCTGGAGGATCTTGACGCCGATCGCCCAGAAGAACGCCTCGACATCCTGGAGCAGGGGTGCGCCACCGCTGACGAAGTAGCGCAGATGCCCGCCGGTGAGGCGCCGCCGCAGCGAGCGGAGCACGAGCCGATCGGCCAGGACGAAACCCGGCGCCGGCTCGCCGACCGCGTGCCGCTTGCCCTGTCCGAGCGCCCACCAGAAGAGCCGCCGCTGCAGCGCCGGGCGATGACGAACCTCCGCGAGCACCCCCTGGTAGACCTTCTCGTAGACGCGCGGCACACAGACCATGACCGTCGGCTGGCAGACCGCGATGTCGTCCAGCAGGTGTGCGGGCCCGCGCGTCAGCCACGCGGAGGCGCCGGTCGCGATCAAGATGTAGAGCCCGTTCACCCGCTCCAGCACGTGAGACATCGGGAGCAGGGAAAGCGCCCGATCGGCAGGGCCCATGTGGAACGCGCTCAGGCAGGACTGCAGGATCTCCGCGAGCGTTCGATGCGCGAGCTCGACACCTTTTGGCTCGCCGGTCGTTCCCGACGTGTAGACGATCGTCGCCAGCTGGTCGGGCGCGAGGTCGTGGAGGCGCCGAGCGACCTCGGCCAGCGCCGCCTCGCCCGCCGGCTCGCTCGCCCACTCCTGGAACTCGCGGTCGAGGAGGACGGTGCGCGGTGCGCCGAGCCGGGTCGCGCGTTCCTCGGTGTCGACGAACGCGAGCCCGGCCTCGCAGTTCTGCAGGACGGCCGCCGCCGCCGACCGCCCGGACGTCGGGTAGATCGGCGCCGTGACGCCGCCCACGGACTGGATCGCGAGGTCGGCGACGACCCATTCGACGCTGTTCGGCGCCATCAGAACGACGGCGTCGCCGGCCGCGACCCCCGCGTCCACCAGGCGCGACGCGACGCGCAGCACCTGCTCGCGGCACTGCGTCCAGGTGAGCGTCTGCCAGCGGCCGTCCTCGTAGTGCACGAGAAACGGCCGCTCGCCGCGACGCTCCACCTGCCGGAAGAAGAGGCCGACGATCGAAAGCTCGGTCGCGAGCGATGGCTCGACTACGGTCGGGGCGGCCATCGCAGCAGCGGCGTCGCTCGCCGCCGGGGGATCAGTGGATCGCGGTGATCGTGAGCTCGATCTGGCCTGCTGGTGCATCCACGGTCACCCGATCGCCCTTGCGAGTGCCGATCAGCGCGCGGCCGACGGGCGAATCGACGGAGATGCGACCGGACGCCGGGTCGGCCTCCACGCCGCCGACCAGGTGATAGGTCGTCTTCTCGCCGTCGCCGTCCTCGATGTCGATCGTCGCTCCGGGTCCGGCGACCTGGCGCGACTTGGCCTCGATCAGCTCGGCGCGGCCGATCATCTCTTCGAGCTCGTAGATGCGCTCGTCGATCCGGTTCAGCTCTTCTTTCGCCTGCTCGAACTCCGGGTTGTCCTCGATGTCACCCGGCTGGGCAGCTTCTTTGAGCCGATCGGTCGCCGCACCACGTCCGGCACGTACGCCCTCGAGCTCGAGTTTGAGTCTGTCGAGCCCTTCCTGCGTCACGAGGACAGGTTGAGTCAGGTCCATGACCGGGCAATAATACCGCCCGTGCAGTCGTCTTCCAAGGGGACACCGGCGGCGATGCTCGTCGTCGACGCGCAGAACGACTTCTGCCCGGGGGGTGCGCTCGCGGTTCCCCACGGCGACGCCATCTTCCCGGCGCTGAATCGAGTGGCCCAGGCGATGCCGATCGTCGTCGCGAGCCGTGACTGGCATCCACCCCACCACGCGTCGTTCGTCGAACGCGGCGGTCCCTGGCCGCCTCACTGCGTGCAGGGGACCTGGGGTGCCGAGCTGCATCCCGCGCTCGACCGGTCGCGGCTCACACGGGTGGTCGACAAGGGCCAGGACCCCGACCGGGACGCCTACTCGGCGTTTGACGGGACGGGGCTGGCCGGCTGGCTGCGTGAGCACGGCGTGACCGACCTCGTCGTCGGCGGCCTGGCGACCGACTACTGCGTGCGCGCCTCCGTGCTCGACGCGCGGCGAGCCGGCCTGTCGGTGACCGTGCTCGAGGACGGGATCGGCGCCGTGGACGTGCACCC
>JBAPVZ010000372.1:0-6049 GCA_049283435.1 Candidatus Dormiibacterota bacterium | reverse complement strand
GTCGAGCTCCAGATCCATGTGCTGTCTCCCATCGCTGCCGTTGGCGGCGTCCGCTGCTACGCCCTCCATGATGGGACGCACGGCCGCGGCGCGGTCCGGAATCGCTCTCGCGCGGTACCGCCGTGGCCCGGAGTAGAGTGCTGGCGGGCGCCCGGCGGGGGGCCCGCCTTGCACGCTGCCGCCGGCGGCGGTGCGGATGCCACGAGCAGAGGACAGAGGAGGCGCGCGTGACGGTCGAACGGCTGGGCGACGAGGACGTCGCCTCGCGGCTGCTCGCCCGCCGGGCAGCCTCGATCCACCAATCTGCGATCGACGACACCACGAGCATTCTCCAGCGGCAGCCTCGGGACGTGATCTCGCTCGCGGTCGGCTCGCCCGCACCCGAGGCGGTGCCCTCGGAGCTGATGGCGGGGCTCGCGGCGGATGCGCTCGGACGCACGGGCGCGCTCGACTACGCGCCGACCGAAGGCGACCCCGGCCTGCGCCGGCGTCTGCTCTCGCTGCTCGCCGCGCGGGGCGAGCCGGTTGCCGACGCGTCGCTGCTCGTCACCTCGGGCGGGATGCAGGGCCTCGATCTCGCCGGCAAGCTGCTCCTCGATCCCGGGGATCTCGTGGTCACCGAGTCGCCCACCTACACGAACGGCATCTGCACGATCCGCGGGTACGAGGCGGAGGTGCTCGGGGTGCCGGTCGACGAGGAGGGGATGCGCGTCGACGAGATCCCCGCGCGCCTCGCCGAGCGCGGCCGGTCGCCGAAGCTGTTCTACGTCATCCCGAGCTACCAGAACCCGTCCGGGGCGACGCTGAGCCTCGCCCGCCGGCATCGCCTCCTGGAGCTCGCGGAGCACTACGACGCGATCGTGCTGGAGGATGATCCGTACGGCTGGCTGCACTTCGAGGAGCGGCCACCCGCCTCTCTCTGGCGCCTCGACGGCGGCCGCGGCCGGGTCGTCAGCGTCGCCACGTTCTCGAAGATCGTCGCGCCCGGGCTGCGCGTCGGCTGGGTGCTCGCGCCGTCCCCGTTGGTCACGCGGATGATCGCGGCGAAGCAGGCGATGGACACCTGCGCGAACTCGCTCGCCCAACGGCTGCTCGACGCATTCATCGGAGAAGGGGACTTCGAGGTGCACATCGACCGGCTGCGCACCACCTACCGGGGCCGCCACCAGGTCCTGCAGGCGGCGCTCCGGCGGCACCTCGGAAGCCACCCGGGTGCGACCTGGTCGACGGCACGTGGCGGGTTCTTTCTGTGGGTGAGGCTCCCCGGCGTGGATTCGACGGCGTTGCTGCCCGACGCGCTGCGGGAGGGCGTCGCTTACATCCCGGGCCCCGCGTTCGCGACCGCCGGCGGTTTCGAGGACTGTCTGCGGCTCGGCTTCAGCGGTGCGCCGAGCGCGGAGCTGGCGGAGGCGGTGCGCCGGCTCGCGCTCGCGGTCGGGCACTGAGCGGGAGGCTGGAGATGGCACGGCCGCGGGGCGAGCCGCTCCAGTGGTCGCCGCGTCCTCGGCCCGATCGCGACCCGCTGGTCGGTGCCCGGGTGCGCCTGGAGCCGCTCGACGCGGCGGCGCACGCGCCCTCGTTGTGGGCCGCACTCGGCCCCGATGGCGGCGACCCCGGTCTTTGGGACTACCTGCCGTACGGTCCCGACGGGAGTGCGGGACAGCTTCGGGCCCGGCTCGCCGAGCAGGCGCGCTCGACGGATCCGTTGTTCTTCGCCGTCGTCGATCACGCGACGGCTCGCGTCGTGGGCGTCGTCAGCTACTTGCGGATCAACCCCGTGCACGGCGTCATCGAGATCGGTCACCTGCTCTTCGCGCCGCCCCTGCAGCAAACCGCGGGCGCCACGGAGGCGATCTGGCTGCTCGCCCACCACGTCTTCGACGATCTCGGGTACCGCCGCCTGGAGTGGAAGTGCGACGCGCTCAACGCTCGCTCCCGGCGGGCCGCCGAACGCTTCGGCTTCACGTTCGAGGGCATCTTCCGGCAGGCGGCGGTCGTCAAGGGGCGCAACCGTGACACCGCGTGGTTCGCGCTGCTCGATCGCGAGTGGCCGGTCGCGGGCGCCGCGTTCGCGCAGTGGCTCGCGCCGGAGAACTTCGACGCTGGCGGCAGGCAGCGCCGCTCCCTCGTGGCGATCCGCGCCGGCGGCTGACGTCTCAGCGGGCAGGCGTGAGCAGGCCCAGCTCGGCCGAGGGCCGCTCGCTTGCGCCCGGTCCGGGGAGCGCCCGCAATGAGCGGGCGTCCAGCACGCCGGCGCACTCGGCGCACGTCGGGACGATCGTCGTCGGGCGGCCGCAGGCGAGGTGCTCGACAACGACCGGGGGCCCGTCCCCGGCTTCCCAGCGGTCCCCCCACTGGCGTAGGGCGTTGACGACGAGCCAGAGGTCGCGCCCCTTCTCGGTCAGCCGGTAGTCGTGTCGCGGCGGGTGGTCCTGGTAGGCGACCCGGCGCAGCACACCGCGCGCAACCAGATGGTCGAGGCGCTCGGTGAGCACGTTGCGGGCGATGCCGAGCCGTTCCTGGAAGTCGTCGAAGCGCGTCACGCCGAGGAGGCAGTCACGGACGATCAGCATCGTCCACCATTCGCCGACGACCTCGAGTGCCTGCGCGACCGAGCAGTTCATGTCCTGGAAGCTCTTGCGTCGCACGCACCCATCCTAGCCCGAGTTTTCTAAAGCAACCGACGCTGCTACGCTGAAACGATGCCGGATTCCCAAGCGACCCGGGCGGCGGCTGACGGGTCCTCGGCCGTGGAGCGCCGCCGCACGATCATCTGGCAGGACCCGGCTGCGCTCGCGGAGGCGGCCGGGGGCCGCAGCGGGCTGGAGTTCGTACGCGCGATGCGCGATGGAGAGCTGCCGCCGCCACCGATCGCCGAGCTCATGCAATTCACGGTGGCTGAGGTCGGGCCGGGCGTTGCCGGCTTCCGCTGCGCGCCGGGGGAGTGGGCCTACAACCCGATCGGCGTCGTGCACGGCGGGCTCGTCTGCACGCTGCTCGATTCGGCGATCGGCTGCGCGGTGCAGACGACGCTGGAGGCCGGGTTCGGGTACACCTCGATCGACTTGAAGGTCGATTATCTGCGCGCGGTGACGCGTGACAGCGGACCGCTGGTCGCGACCGGCCGGGTCACGAAACCCGGTCGGCGCGTCGCGTTCGCGTCGGCTGAGGTGGTGGACCGGGTGGGCAAGCTCGTCGCGACCGGAAGCGGCAGCTGCCTCGTCATGTCGCGCTCCTGAAACCGCGATCAGTGCTCCTCCGGGTGGCAACATCACGAGCACTGCTGTCCTCGCACGGAGCGTTCACCGGAGGTGCACGATGACGGTCTCCCGACTCCGCGAGATCCCCGGTATCGGCGTTGATCAGGTCGGCGCCGCCGCCGATGCCCAGGCCGATCCCGAGATCCTGCGCCTGGAAAATCTCGACACCGACCTGCGCCCGCCGCGGATCGCGCTCGAACGCACACACGCGGCGGTCGACGATGACGACGCGAACAGCTTCCTGCCGTTCCAGGGCCGGTGGTCGCTGCGGGAGGCCGCAGCGCGGCACGTCGGGCGCCTGGCCGCTCGCGAGTACGACCCCGGGACCGAATGTCTGAGCACGGCCGGTGGACTCAACGGGATCCTCAACGTGCTGCTCGCGACGGTCGAGCCCGGACAGGAGGTCGTGCTCTGCGATCCCATCTATGCCGGGCTCGTCAACCGGGTGCGCCTCGCCGGCGGCATCCCTCGATTCGTCACGGCGACACCGGGGCCGCAGGGCTGGAGTGTCGATCCCGAGGCGCTCGCCGCGGCCGTCTCCGAGCGGACGGCGGTCGTCCTGCTCATGGGACCGGCGATGCCGACCGGCCTGCTGCTCGGCGACGAGCACTGGCGGGCGCTCGCCGGAGCGCTCGAGCGACACCCGGCCTGGCTGCTCTGGGACGCGGCCATGGAGCGTCTGCGCTTCGACGGCACGCCGCCGAACCACCCGGCTCGGCATCCGGGTCTGCGCGAGCGCACGATCACCGTGGGGTCGGCGTCGAAGGAGCTGCGCATGATCGGCTGGCGCACCGGCTGGGTCGTCGGTCCCGCGGCCGTGATCGCGGATGTCGACCTGGTCGGGCTGTCGAACGTGTGCTGTCAGGTCGGCATCGGCCAGGAGGCCGTCGCGGCCGCGCTCGCCGCGCCGGACTCCGACGCCGATGTCGCGCGCGTGACCTCGATCTGGGGCTCGCGCTGTCAGGAGGTCCTGGACCAGCTGCACGGCTATCCGGTCATCCCACCCGGCGGCGGCTGGTCGCTTCTGCTCGACACCCGGCCGCTCGGTGTGACGCCGGCAGACCTGTCGGCGCGGCTCCTCGCCCGCGGCAAGGTGGCGGCGACGCCGATGGACGGATGGGGGCCGAGCGGCGGGAGCTATCTGCGGTTCGTCTTCGCGAACGAGCCGGTGGAGCGGCTCGGCGATCTCGGCGAGCGATTGGGACGCGCGCTCGCCTGATCGGCCGCGCCCACTACGCTGTCCGACATGGCTCTGCAACCCGTTCCCGAGGACTGGCAGCGGGCGGTCGCCGTCGTCGCCCACCCCGACGATCTGGAGTACGGCTGCGCGAGCGTGATCGCCCGCTGGACCGCCCAGGGCAAGCAGGTCGCCTACGTTCTCGCGAGCCGCGGCGAGGCGGGGATCGAGGGTCGGAATCCCGCCGAGGTGGCCCCGCTGCGGGAGGCCGAGGAGCGAGCGAGCGCCGCGGTCGTCGGCGTCCACGAGGTCGAGTTCCTCGGGCTGCCCGACGGGCTCATCGAACCGGGCCTGGAGCTGCGGCGGCGCCTCGCCGGCGCGTTCCGCCGGCTCCAGCCGGAGATCGTGATCACGATGAACTTCGATCTCACCTGGGGCGAGAGCGGCGCCGTCAACCATGCCGATCACCGGGCCGTCGGGGCCGCCACCCTCGACGCCTGCCGCGACGCCGCGAACAGCTGGCTCTTTCCCGAGCTCGGACCGCGGTGGGCCGGCACCAAGTCGGTGTACGTCGGACCGAGCAACGAGCCGTCTCATTTCGTCGACATCGGGGAGACGCTCGAGTCGGGCATCGCGTCGCTGCGAGAGCACCGGCAATACCTGGACGGGCTGGACGGCGATTTCGATCCGGCGGCGTTCCTGCGCGGCATGGCCGAGTACGCGGGGGCCGCGGCGGGCTGCCCGCTCGCGGTGCTGTTCCGGCGCTACTCGGTCGGGTAGGGCGTTGCAGAGACGGCTGGCGGCGAACCGCGCGAACTGGGAGGGGCGCACGCCGATCCATCTCCGCTCCGCCTTCTACGATGTGGACGGCTGGCTCGCCGACCGGCGAGGCCCGCGACCGGAGGAGGTCGCGATGCTCGGAGATGTGCGGGGGCTCCGGCTGGCGCATCCCCAATGCCACATCGGGCTCGACACGCTGGGCTGGGCGCGAGCCGGCGCGATCGTCACCGGACTCGACTTCTCGCCGGCCGCGATCGCGGCTGCCCGCGGCATCGCCGAGCGAGCCGGCCTCGAGGACCAGGCACGCTTCGTCGTCGCCGACGTGCACGACGCGGTGAGGAGGCTTGGCGGCGGCGCGTTCGACATCGTCTATGTGAGCACCGGTGCGCTCTGCTGGCTTCCGAGCGTCGAGCGCTGGGCCGCTCAGATGGCGGGGCTGCTGGCAGCCGGCGGCCGCCTCTACCTGCACGACGGGCACCCGGTCCCGAACGCGCTCGCCGAGGAGGAGGCGACGTTCGCCGCCAGCTATTTCGAGGAGTCGACACCGATGGCCGGCGACTCGGACGCGACGTACACGGACGGCGAGCGAATGGTCGCCAGCCGGCGAACCTACCAGTGGAACCACGGGATCGGCGAGGTCGTGACCGCGGTGCTCGCTCAGGGGCTGCGCCTGGAGCGGCTGGTCGAGTACGACTGGACCGATTGGCGGCGCTTTCCCTGGCTCGTCCGCGGGGAGGACGGGCGCTGGGCCGCGCCCCCCGGCCGGCCACGCCTCCCGCTCAGCTTCACGCTGCTCGCGCGACGCGCCTGAGATCAGTGCCGGGCGCGGTCT
>JBAPVZ010000371.1:0-11375 GCA_049283435.1 Candidatus Dormiibacterota bacterium | reverse complement strand
TTCGGCCGGCAGGCGGCGGTCGACAACCTGTCGTTCACCGTGCACCCGGGTGAGGTCTTCGGCCTGCTCGGCCCCAACGGGTCGGGAAAGACGACGACCATCAACCTGATCAGCGGTCTGGCAGCGGCGACCGGGGGACGGGTCACGGTGTTCGGCCGAGACCCGCGGCGCCAGGCGGGCGAGGTCCGGCGGCGCCTCGGGGTGGTGCCGCAGGAGACCGCGCTCTACGAGGAGCTCACCGCCGAGCGCAACCTCGTCTTTCACGCCGAGCTCTACGGGATCCCGCGTCGTGAGCGCAGGCAACGCGTCACCGCCATGCTCGAGCTGGCACAGCTTTCCGACCGCGCGCGAACGAGGGTCGACACCTTCTCGGGCGGCATGAAGCGCCGGCTGGCGATCGTCCGCGCGCTGCTGCACGACCCCGAGCTCGTCTACCTCGACGAGCCGACCCTGGGCGTCGATGTCCAGGCTCGTCACGTGATCTGGGACCACATCCGCGACATGCAGGCCGCCGGCCGCACCGTGCTGCTCTCCACCAACTACCTGGAGGAGAGTGACCAGCTGTGCGACCGGATCGCGGTCATCGACCACGGCCGCCTGGTCGCCCTCGACACGCCGGCCCGGCTGAAGAGCCGCTTCGGCAGCGGGTTGGTGGAGATCCAGCTCGCCGGTCCGCCGGCCCCTGAGCTGGTGTCACGACTCGACCGGGTCACCGGTGTGCAGGAGGTGCAGGTGGAGGACCAGACCCTCCGCCTCGTGCTCGCGAGCGACCCGGCCGCCGGCACCGAGGAGGGGGCGCCCGGCGCCGTGCTGCCCCGGATCCTGGCGGCGGTCGGCGAGGGCAGCGGCGAGATCCGCGGGTTGACGATGAGGGAGCCCTCGCTCGACGAGGTCTTCCTGACGTTGACCGGCAAGGGGGTGCGAGATTGAGAGGTATCCGCGTCGCCTGGGCGATCGCGCGGCATCAGCTCGCCGTGATCCGGGCGCAACCGTTTTCGGCGGTCGTGCTGATCGCGGTCCCCGTCAACTTCCTGCTGCTCTTCGTCCTCTTCGCGCTCAGCGGCGGTCACGCCCCGATCGTGGTCTACCAGCAGGGCCGGTCGCCGCAGGCCGCCGCGATGCGCGGGACGCTCGTCAACAGCCTGACGTTTCATGTCGTCCAGGTGGGATCCGCAGCGGCCGGGCAGCGGGAGCTGACGAACCAGGACGCGGTCGCGCTCGTCGTGATCCCGTCCGGCTTCGGCGTGGCGGGGGGGACGTCGGTACTCGGATTGACGATCGACAACCTGAACGGCGACTTCGCCGACGACATCCGGCGTGGCCTGCCCCTCTCGGTCCTGGGCTTCTACGAGCGCGACAACTCACCGGCGCTGCCGATTCGCGTCGACGAGCACGACTCCTATCCGTCGACGGTGAGCTTTCTCGGCTACCTCGCGGTCAGCATCGAGTCGGTGGCGCTGCTGCTCGGCGGCCTGACCCAGGGCGGTCTCGCCATGGCCCGGGAATGGGAGGGAGGCACGATCAAAGAGCTGCTGCTGCCCGCCGTTCCCGCCTGGAGCGTGGTCGCGGGCAAGCTGCTGGGCGCGATGACCGGCGCGCTGGCCAGCGGCGCGACCGTGCTTGCGATCCTCCTGCTGCTCGGCGTGCGGCCGCGGGCCTGGGGTGAGCTGATCGCAGTGATGGTCGCATTGACGGTCGTCTTCGTCGGACTCGGTCTGGCGGCGGGGAGCCGGCTCCGCTCGACGCGCGCCGTGGTACCCCTCGCCTTCGCCCTTGGCCTGCCGCTGTTCTTCATCAGCGGCGCCTTCGGCCCCATCTCCTGGGGCACCGAGGTCAGCGGTGCGATCGCCAGGGTCTTCCCGGTCGTCTACGCCAACGCCACGATCCAGCACGCAACCTATGGCTTCCTGCCGATCGACGCCGGCTGGCCCGTCGTGATCGGGGTCCTGGCCGCCTGGATGGTGGCCGGCTTGGCGCTCAGCGTGCTGACCTATCGCCACGCCACGGCGGAGTGAGGGGAGGCGACGATGACTGCACACCTGGCGGCGATCTGGGCGATCCTCCGCAAGGACCTCTCGCTCTCCCTGCGGAGGCCGACCGTGATCGTGGTCACGATCCTGCCCGCGTTGATCCTGCTGCTCGTACTCGTACTGCAGGCGGCAGCGGTCACGAGCGAGCCGGTCGCGATCGTCAACGCCGACCCTGGTTGCGGCGCCGCGCGCAGCCTGCAGCGGACGGCCACCGCATTCGACGGCTTCCGGACGACGGTGGAATCGCCCGCGGCCGCCCAGCAGGACTTCCGGAACCTGCAGGTCGCGGCCGTCCTCTCGATCCCGAGCGGGTTCTGTTCGTCGCTGGCCGCCGGGGAGCGCCCGGCGCTCGACTGGCAGGTTCGCAACTTCAACGCCGACACCACCAACGACCTGGAGCGTGGCGTCGGCGACGTCGTTTCCCGCTTCCTCGCGAGCGGGGCGGCGGGCCCGAACCCGATTCACATCACGATCGACGAACACGACCTGCATGCTCAGGACGCCGGCTTCGTCGGCTTTCAGCTGGTCGCCGTGCTCGTCCTGCTCCTGCTCCAGGCGGGTCTCATCAACGCCGGCCTCGCCGCCGCCATGGAATGGCAGACCCGCAGCGTCAAGGAGCTTCTGCTGGCCCCCGTCTCCTCGCTCGTGCTCGTTCTCGGCAAGGTGCTCGCCGGGGTGGTCGCGGCCGACGTGGCGGGCACGCTGCTGGCCGGTGCTGCGATCGCGGCGCAGCAGTTGCCGGTGCCCTCGGTCGCCGATGCCCTGGGCGCCCTGGCGGTCATGACCGTTCTCGGGGTCTTCGGCTCGGCGTTGGGCGTCGCCGTGGGCGCCGGCCTCCGCTCGATCGAGCGCGTCAACCCGGTGGCGACCGTGCTGTCCTTCTACCTCTTCTTTCTCGCCGGCGGCATCGCCGCCGCGGCCTACTTCCCCGACTGGCTGCGCATCGTCGCCCGCCTCGTCCCCAACTTCTATGGGATCGACGCGCTACGCAACACCCTGCTCTACGGGACCACCAGCGGCCTCGGCCTGGACCTGCTCGTGCTCGTCCTCGCGAGCCTGGTCATGCTGGCGATCGGCGTGCCGGCCATGCGTCGAGGCCTCGCTCATTAGCTCGGGCGCCCCGCGACCGCGGGGGGCGCCCGCAGGGAGACGAGCCCGCCACCCCGGCGATCGGCGGGCTCGATCGCTTCCCCGACGTGCTCAGCGGGGAGCGCCCACCTCGCGGTCGATCTGGCGGTGGTAGTGGCTGCCGAGCGCCCCGCCCAGGATCGCTCCGATCAGCATCACGACGAGCGTGACGACGAGGGACACGATGCCGGCGACGGTGAGGGCCTGGGTGTTGATGCTCAGGTGCAGCTGATCGGCGACGTTGAACCGGTTCCCGAAGATGGCACCGAGGACCGCCAGGATGATCGCGACGACCACCGTCCAGACGACGACCGCAAACCCGTTGCCGGTCCCGGCATAACGGGCGGACCGGCCGGCCGCGTAGCCGCCGATCAAGTAGGCGAGAAACAGGGCGACCAGGGAGCCGGCGAGAGCGCCGAGTCCGAGCGTCGAAGTGGCAGCGGCCGCCGAGCCCAAGTTGGGGACCTTCGCACCCATCTGGTAGCCGGCCGTGCCGACGATCGCGGCGACGATGCCGAGAAACACCGCCAGAAAGAACAGCGCGACGACGAATCCGACGAAGCTCGCGAAGAGGTCCAAGCCTCCGTACCGTGAGCGGGCGCCGGCACCCCGCCGTCGCGCTTCACGTCGCGTCTCCAACTCGTCCGTCTCCGTCGTGGTCGGTCCGACCTCGTCCTGGCGACGGTACTCCGTCTCCGAACCGGTCGGTTGCGAGACCCGTGCCGGGTCCCGTCTGCCTTCGTCTTCCGGACCGTAACCCCGTTGCATGGCGGTTCCTCACTTGGTGGGTGGGGCGATGCGGTCGCATCGCTCCACGTTCTACATCGATCTATCAGAATAGATTATAGTAACAGACTCAGAATTTGCCCGTTAGACGGAACCCCTACAGCAGGAGGCAGCCATGGCGCAGGCAATCGAACAGGTCATGACGGAGAAGCCGCTCGCACTGGCAGCGGGGACGACGCTGACGGCGGCGGCGCGAGCCATGCGGGACCACGACGTCGGCGACGTGATCGTACTGGACGAGATGGACCTGCGCGGCATCGTGACCGACCGCGACCTGGTCGTGCGGGGCCTCGCCGCGGGCCTCGACCCGACGCAGGCGATCTTGGCTGAGATCTGCAGTGACGAGGTGATCACGGTCAGCCCGAGCGATGACGTCGACCATGCGGTCGCGCTGATGCGAGAGCACGCGCTGCGCAGGCTGCCGGTCGTCAACGAGGGCCGGCCGATCGGGATCGTCTCGCTCGCCGACCTCGCAGTGGAACGCGATCCCGACTCCGCGCTCGGGCGGATCAGCGATGCGCGCCCGAATCGCTGATTTCCTTCCACCCGCCAGCAGGCCGGTGCCCGGCCGCCGCTGACCAAGGAGACGAGATCGATGTCCTCGAAAGAGACGAACGAGCTGCTCGGGATCTACCTCAACGACCATCTGGCCGGCTCGGTCGCCGGCCGGGACCTCACGGAGAAGATCCGTGCCCACAACGAGGGGAGCGCCGTCGCGACCTTCATGGACGGGCTGCGGACGGAGATCGACGAGGATCAGGAGACGCTTGCCGGGTTGCTGCGTCAACTGGGGGTCGAGCAGAGCTCCGTCAAGCAGTTTGCCGGCTCCATGCTCGAGAAGGTGAGCCGGACCGTCTTCGACACCGAGTTGGATGGCAGCTCGGCGCTCAACCTGCTGCTCGAGTTGGAGGGGCTCTCGATCGGCATCGAGGGCAAGCTCTCCCTCTGGCGAACGCTGCAAACGATCGGCAACGACAGCGCAGGCCTCCACCTTGACGTGGACCGGCTGATCGAGCGTGCCCAGAGGCAGTTGGAGGGCCTGGAGCAGCACCGGCTGGAGGCGGCGAGGGCGGCATTCGTGGCCGAGGCCCCGTCGAGCTGACGCGGACGCCCGGAAGAGACTCGCCCGGAACGCCTGTTCGTGAACGGGCTCCGCCAGGCCTGGCGCCGCACCGCCCCGGGGTCCGCAACCACGTCTCGATCGTCCGGCCCAGCGGCAGGTCACCGATCGCGCTCGCGGGGTCGCCGCCGCTCGCGACGCCGGCCAGCGTCCCGGTTAGCAGTTAGCGGTCAGCGAACAGCACCGACCTCAGGTCCCTCACCACTGCTCGTGCCCGAGGCGACGTCCTCATCCGGGCATCGTGGCCCTCATCCCTTGACCGAGCCGTGGGCGAGGCCGGTCACGATGTGCCGCTGGACGACGAGGAAGAGAATCACGGCGGGAAGCGCGCTCACGATGCTCGCCGCCATCAGCTGGTTCCACTTGGGCAGCGCGTAGTTCTCCGAGAGGTAGTACTGCAGGCCGACACCGAGAGTTCGGGTCGACGATGACGTCAGCACGCTCGCGAACAGGACGTCGTTCCACGAGAGCAGGAACGAGAAGATGAACGTGACCACCAACCCGGGCAGCGTCAGGGGCAGCGTGATCCAGCGCAGCACCTGGAGGCGGGTCGCGCCGTCGACGAGTGCCTGCTCCTCGACGTCGATCGGCAGCCCGATGATGTACACGTTGAGCATCCAGATGGCGAACGGCAGTGCGAAGGCCATGTAGGTGATGACGACGCCGTAATAGGTGCCGACGAGCTGCAGCCCGATGGTGTGGAAGATGATCACGAAGATCACGTAGAGCGGCAGCAGCAGGAGGATGCCGGGCACCGTCAGGCTGGCCAGGAGCGAGGTGCGGAACAGGCCGCGAAACCGGAAGCGGAACCGCGCCACCACGTAGCCGGAGCCGAGCGCGACGATGGACGCGCACGCCCCGGTCGCGATGGAGATGATGAGGCTGTTCTGGAGATAGGTGGCCAGGCTCACGGCCTGCCAGATGTCGACGAACGTGTGCCACTGCCAGGTGGTGGGGATGATCTCGGTGCCCGCCGTCGCCGTCGGCTGGAAGGCGACCAGCACCATGTAGATCAGGGGCAGGAGCACGAACAGGCTGTAGACGATGGCGAGGCCGTAGAGGACGATCCCACCGGGCCGGAACCGCGAGGGTCGTCGCCGCGGCGCTGCAAGGTCGCTCATTGTGCATCTCCGACGCTGGCGACCCGCAGATAGATGACTGCCGGCACCAGCAGGATGATCAAGGACACCACAGACATCGCGGCGCCCAGGCCGAAGTTGAAGGTGATGAACGAGTTGACGTAGATGTTGAGCGGCAGGACGTTGACCTGGTCGGGCGGTGAGGCTCCGAACATCACGAAGGGGAGCGTGAAGTTGTTGAAGTGATTGATCGTGGAGAGGACGACCGCGAGCCCGAGCGTGGACTGGATGCCCGGCAGTGTCACGTGCCAGAACTGACGCCACGCACTGGCGCCGTCGACCGCCGCGGCGCCGTAGAGGTCGCCGGGAATGGTCTGCAGCGCGGCCAGCGTCATCATGTAGACGAAGGGCCAGGCTGCCCAGATGTCGGCGATGATCATCGCCCAGAGCGTGTTGGGCCCGATCAGCCAGTACGTCTGGCGTGAGGCGAGGTGGAGATCGGAGAGGATGAGGTCGGCCGGCCCGGTGCCGCTCATGAAGATCAACCGCCAGACGATCGCGTTGACGAAGGTGGGAATGATGTAGGGGAGCAGGGCGATGGTCCGGAAGAGGCCTCGAGCTCGCAGCTTCTGGTTCAGGACCAGCGCCCCACCGACCCCGATCGGCACGATCGCCGCCGTCGTCAGCAGCGAGAAGATCACGCTCACCTTGACCGAGTTCGTCAGCGAGCCGAACAGCGCGCCCTGCGGGCTCAGCGTCTGCGCGTACTGGCTCAGGCCGACGAACGGTGCGTGCACCCAGTCGCCGACCGTGTACTGGTTCAGCCCGGTGAGGCTGACCCAGAAGGCGAACAGCATCGGAATGAAGACGATCAGCGTGAGCAGCAGCAGGCTGGGGCTCATCATCCAGTAGGGCGGCCGCAGCATCGGTGCGCGCCGCCGCCGTGATCTGCCCCGATCGGACCTGCCGGTTATCTCGGCCATCTCCCGGCTCCTAGTGCTGGGCCAGGGCGGACTGCAGCTGCGTGTTCGCCTGCTGGAGTGCGTTGCGAAGGTCGGACATGCTGTAGCTGCCGTTGATCGCGATCTGCGAGGAGATCTGATTGATGGCCCGACCGAGGACGACCTCGAGCTGTCCCCAGGCGCCGATGAACGGTATCGGGTAGGCCTGCTTCTCGGCGTTGACGAAGATGTTCCAGAGTGGCGTCTGCAGCGCCGAGTACTTCTTGAAGACGTCGAGGGACACCGGCAGCTGGCTGCGCTGCTTCCACTGCTGATACTGGATCTCCGGGCTGACCAGGATCTTGATCGCATCGAGCGCGAGATCCTTGTGCTTGCTGTACTTGAAGATGGTCAACAACTGGCCGGACACGAAGCCCTGCACCGGCTTGCCACCCGACGGCATCGAGCTCTTGCCATAGGGGACCGTGGGGTTGGGGGCATAGGCATACTGATTGGCGACGACAGACTGGTCGAAGGTGACGATCCCGCTCTGGTCCATCATCGGGAGGAACGCGGCCTTCCCGTTGGCGAACGCCTTCAGCCGGTCGGCGCCCTTGAACGTGGCGTCCGCCTTCGAGGCGATCTTGTACTTGCCCGCCCAATCCAGCCAGAACGCCGCCGCCTCGAGCACCTCGGGTGAGTTGAGCTGCGCCTTCTTGCCATCCGGGCTGACCATGTTGCCGCCCAGCTGGGCGGTGAACATCCAGATGTGGTGCCACGGCTCGAAGCTGTCGTTGTACGCGGGGGCGGCGCCCCAGACGCCCTGGTCGGCCTTGGACACCTTCTGCCCGGTGTCGACGAACTCGGTCCAGGTCGTGGGCGGTTTCGACACCCCGGCGTCCGCCAGCAGCTTCTTGTTGTAGACCATCGCATAGGGCGCGGCCGTCTCTGGAATCGCGATCAGCTTGTCCTTGGAGGGACCGCTCATCGTGAGCATGGATTGGATGAAGGCCGACTTGCCGCCCAATTGGTTCCAGAGGTCGTCGGTGATGACCTCGAAGGCTCCGGTCGCGTAGGCGGTCGGCACCAGCGTGGTGCCGAACTCGAAGATGTCGGGTCCGGAGTGGCTGGCCGCGCTCGTCTCGACCTTGGTCAGCTCCTCGTCCGAGGACGCGTAGGTGTCCCAGGTGAGCTTGGAGCCGGGGTGCTGCTTCTGGAACTCGGCCTGCACCATCCCGATGACGGCTGCCTGCTGGTTCGGGTAGGACGTGTCCTTCCCGATGAAGAGCGAGATCTCACCGGGTCCGCTGCTCTTCCCGCTCGACGGGCTGGAGCCACCGCCACCGCCACCGCACGCGGTGAGAATGGTCGGGAACGCCGTCAAGCCGAGCCCGCCGGCCCCCGCGAGCTCCAAAAAGCGCCGGCGTGAGACCGACCGGCTCCGGTCACGGGGCTTGGTTCCGTCAGCTGTCGATTGCTTCTTCGCGCTCATACCGACTTCCCTCCGTGGTTGCGAGATCGTGCGGTCACAACCAGAAACGCGTGGTGGACGTTTTCCCGGTCCAGCTCGACCGGAGACATCGGCTCCGACTCGCTCTCCTATCCGGCCGCCCGTTCGATGCGTGGCCCAACGACTCTCCAATGCGACTCCCGTAGGACCAGGTGGGAGTCCAGCACCAATCGGGCCCCCTGCCCGGTGCCCCCGCCGTCCAGCAGCACCCGGGCCGCGGTCGCGCCGATCTCCTCTCTCGGCTGGTCGATCACGGTCAGCGGCGGGCTCAGCAGGGCAGCCCAGGGCGGGTCTCCGTAGCCGATGAGCGCGACGTCGTCGGGCCAGGCGAGCCGCCGCTCTCTGAGGGCCTGCAGGACACCGACGGTGAGGATCGCGCTGCTGATGAAGATCGCCTCGGGCGGCTCCGGCAGCGACATCAGCGCCCGCGCGGCCCGCCGGCCGTGCTCGGTGGTGAACGAGCCCAGGTCGACAAAGTCCTGCCGGAAGGCCAGCCCGGACTGCGCCAGCGCGTCGGTGTAGCCGCGGAGCCGCTCGCGCGCCGTCGACACCTGGCTGGGTCCGTTGACGAGCGCAATCCGGCGGTGGCCACTGTCCGCCAGCACGCGCACCGCCCGCACCGAGTTCCGGTAGTTGGCCATCACAACCCGCGCGAAACGATCGGACCCGCCGTCGCGATCCATCAGGACGACCGGCAGCCCGGCTCGGGCGGCCGCCTCGATGTCGTCCGGAACGCCTCCGCGCGGCGTCAGCAGCAGCCCCTGGATGCCGGCGCGCCGCAGCGCCCTGAACTCCTCGACCTCGCGGCCCGGGCTCTCTCCGCTGGAGGCGGTGAGCAGCAGGTGACCCTCGGGGCTGAGAACCGAGATCGCCCCCTGGAGGACGCTGGCGAAGAACGAGTTGGTCGCGTCCGGCACCAGCGCACCGATGGCCAGCGGCCGCCGTCTCGGGCGCCCTCGGACCGCCGACTGGTAGCCGACCTCCAGCATCGCCTCGCGGACTCGCTCGCGCACGGCCGCGCTCACCGGTCGCGGGCCGCCGTTCAGGACGTACGACACAGTCGAGATCGAAACCCCGGCGCGTCGAGCCACCTCGCGCATGTTGTTTGCCATGGTCTCGTGTTCGTCGGACGTTCGAAGCAGGCACAGTAGCACAGGGCGGCAGGTCTTGGTACTGCGAAACTGACCTCAGTCCGTTTCGCTGTGCTACGGTGGGCGCGACGGGTGGGAGCCTGTTCGATTCCAATTGATCGACAGGACGGACAAGGCGGCAAGCGCCAACAAGTTCGAGCATCGGGAGGAGGTGGGGTGATGGCAGACGAGGGCCACGGATTCGCGATCGTCGGATGCGGTGTGATCGCGCCGACCCACGCGCGGGCCATTCAGGCGCTGCCGAACGCGCACCTGGTCGCGGCCGTCGACGTCGTCGCGGACAAGGCGCGCCGGCTGACGGACGACTTCGGCGGGGACCCCGAGACCGACCTCGACCGGGTGCTCGCGCGGCCGGACGTCGATGTCGTCTCGGTCTGCGTGCCGAGCGGGCTCCACGCCGAGATCGGGTGCCGGGCGGCCGCGGCGGGCAAGCACGTGCTGGTGGAGAAGCCGATAGACATCACGCTGGAGGCGGCGGACCGGCTGATCGCCGCCGCCAAGCGGTCGGGCGTCAAGCTGAGCGTCGTCTCGCAGTACCGCTTCTCCCCCGGCGTGCAGCAGGTGCGCTCTTTGATCGACGAGGGGCGCCTGGGCCGGTTGATTCTCGGCGATGCGATCGTCAAGTGGTATCGCTCGCAGGCGTACTACGACAGCGGCGACTGGCGAGGGACCTGGGCACTCGACGGTGGCGGCTGCCTGATGAACCAGGGCATCCACTACGTCGATCTGCTGCAGTGGCTGATGGGACCGGTGGAGAGCGTCGTCGCCCACTGCGCGACGGCGGCCCACCGCATCGAGGTCGAGGACGTGGCGCTCGCGATCCTCACGTTCAGCAACGGCGCGATGGGCACCCTGCAGGGCAGCACGGCCGTCTACCCGGGTTTGCCCGAGCGATTGGAGATCAGCGGCGACGGCGGCACCGTCATCGTCGAGGTCGCGCAGCTCGTGCTGTGCGAGCTGCAGGACGAGCAGGGCGAGGTGGGCGCGTACGGCGCCAAGGGGAAGGCGATGCGGGAGCGGGTCTCGACCTCCGCGGCGGCCGATCCTGCGGCGCTGGCGCAGAGCTCGCATCTGCCCCAGATGACCGACCTGCTGCGGGCGATCGACACCGGCGGAGAGCCTTTCATCACGGGCGAGGCGGGCCGCAAGCCGCTCGAGGTCATCCTCGCCGTGTACGAGTCCGCGAAGCAGGGCCGGCCCGTGCACCTGCCGCTGGGCTGACGCGGATGCCGAGCGCCGGGACCCTGCCGCCGCCGCGACCGATCCGGGTCGACCAGGTGGATCGGCTGCGGGTCGAGCTGCACGCCGATCGGGACGCGGCCGGGCTGGCGGCGGCGAACCGCGTCGGCGCGCTGCTGACGGACGCGCTCCGCACGGAGGCCGAGGCTCGCGTCGTCCTCGCGTCGGCACCGTCCCAGGCGGAGTTCCTGGCGGCGCTCCCGCGCGCCGCGATCGAATGGGCGCGCGTCGAGGCCTTTCACATGGACGAGTACCTGGGGATCGCGCCCGACTCCCCGCACTCGTTCTCGCAGTTCCTGCGGGTGCACCTCTTCGGTTCGGTCGAGCCGGGCGCCTTTCACGTGCTGGACGGGACGGCCGATCCGGCGGCCGAGGCCGAGCGCTACACGCG
>JBAPVZ010000370.1:0-1694 GCA_049283435.1 Candidatus Dormiibacterota bacterium | reverse complement strand
GCGTAGGGGTGCATCGGCCCTACCTCGAGGACGCCGAGGATCGCGAGCGCGAGCGGCGAGCGCCGGAACGTCGAGGGCATGCGAACATGCTACTACTAGTCTCTATAACACTAGCGTATGTGATACTATGCGGAAGTCAGCGCGGGTGCTGCCCAGCATCCCTCGAACGAACCAAAGGAGACGCGTACATGAAGGTGATCGTCATCGGAGCCGGCACCGGCGGCCTGTGCCTCGCCCACGCGCTGCGGCAGGCGGGCGTGGACGTCGCGGTCTACGAGCGCGACCGGACGCGCCGGGACGGGTTGTTCGGATTCCGCGTCGGCATCTCGCCCGATGGGTCGCGGGCGCTCGACGCCTGCCTCCCGGCCCACCTCTTCGACCTGTTCCGGGCGACGACGGCGATCGCCCCGGACTACTTCAACATGCTGACCGAGCACCTCGACGAGCTCCTGTCGCTGCGCGGGTTCGCGCCGACCGACCCGGACGCGGTGGAGAGCGAGCGATCGGTCAGCCGGATGACGCTGCGCCAGGTGCTGTTGACCGGTCTGGAGGACGTCGTCCAGTTCGACAAGACGTTCTCGCGCTACGAGACCCACGAAGGCGGGACCGTCACCGCCTTCTTCGAGGACGGCACTTCGGCGACCGGAGACGTGCTGGTCGGGGCGGACGGCACGGGATCGCGCGTCCGCCGGCAGTACCTGCCCCACGCGCTGTTGAAGGAGACCGACCTCTTCGGTGCGACGGCGAAGCTCCCGCTCACCGAGGAGACGAGGACGTTGTTGTCGCCGAAGCTGCTGCGCGGCGTGTCGATGATCAGCGCACCGCTCGGCTACAGCACGATCATCCACGTCATGGAGTTCCCCTGGGACCACGACGGGACGGTGAAGCACGGGATCGGCGCCAACGACGCGGAGCTGCTTCGCGCGTGGCCGGGCCTGAATTTCGACAACACTCGCGACTACATCATGCTCGGCTTCGGCTCGCACCGGCGCCACCTGCCGGACGACTTCATGCAGCTCGATGGGCCGGCCCTGCACGCAGTCCTCGTCGACCGCACCGCGTCGTGGCACCCGGCGCTCCGCACGCTCTACCGTCTCGCCGATCCGACGACGTGCTTCCCCTTGAACATCCGCACGTCGGTGCCCGTCGATCCCTGGCCGGCCACCCGGGTCACCCTGATCGGCGACGCGATCCACACGATGACGCCCGGGCTCGGCGTCGGCGCGAACACCGCGCTGCGCGACGCGCAGATCCTGAGCGAGCGCCTGATCCAGGCCGATCGCAACGGGGAACCTGTGGTCGCGGCGATCGGCGGCTACGAGCGGCAGATGCATGGCTATGCATGGGACCTGGTCGCCAAGTCACTCGAGCGCTTCGACGGGAGCTCGGCCATCTACAAGCCGGTCGCCGGGCGGCTGGCGCTCGCCGGCATGCGAACCGGCATGCGCGTGATCAACCACCTGCCCCCGGTCAAGCACCGGATGGCCGCGAAAATGGGCGCGGAGCGGGGTCACGGGCGGCGGTTGGCGGCCGTGGACTGATTCCGGCGCCGGCCGGCGGGGAGGCGGCGGCGGCACCGCGCGCGCATCGGCCGAAAGGGCGAGGCGGACCCCCGGCGCCGGACCGATGCCAGGGCCGTCAGGGGCCCCCGAGCATGGAGGCATGCGCAACGAGTCCTGCGGTCCGGCCCGGGT
>JBAPVZ010000369.1:0-2342 GCA_049283435.1 Candidatus Dormiibacterota bacterium | reverse complement strand
GCTCCTGCTCCAGGGTGCGGTTCGTCAGCTCGGCGAGGTCGTGGCCGGCCGAGAAGGCCGGACCCTCCGCGCGCAGCACGAACGCGCGCACCTCGGGACGCCGGCTCTGTTCCTCGAACGTCTGCCGCAACTCGGCCATCAGCGGCATCGAGAGTGCGTTGCGGCGCTCGGGTCGGGCGAGGGTCACGACAGCCACCGGCGCCGCGTCGGCGACCGTCACGTGCTTCTGCGCGGTCTCCATGTCCCTACTGTAGTCAGGCGTGCAACAGGTGACCTACGACGGGCGCTGCTTCGGGTGCGGTGAGCACAACGACGACGGCTTGCAGATGCGGTTCGCCAAGGTGGGGGACGAGTCGATCTGCGATTTCACCGTGCCGCCTCGCTTCCAGAGCTGGGAGGGCGTCATCCACGGCGGCATCGTGGCGCTGATGCTCGACGAGGCGATCGGCTGGGCGTGCTGGCATCGCGGCCACCCGGGCGTCACCGGCCGGCTCGAGGTGCGCTACCGGCAGCCGCTGCGGGTCGGTGAGCAGGTGCGGGTCGCGGCGCGGATCGACCACGGGCGGCGATCGCTCCACTACGCGAGCGGCTGGATCGAGCGCCTCGCGGACGGCTCGAAGATCGCCGAGGCGAGCGCGACCGTGATGGAGATTCCGACCGAGGTCACCGTCGCCCCCGGTAGCCTTTCGACGGCGGAGGGCTCGCCGGGCTAGAATTCGCACGCGCCCCAACGCGGGGCCGCGCAACGTCGGGGGCTGGCGCAGTTCGGCAGCGCGCACGGTTCGGGACCGTGAGGCCCCGGGTTCGAATCCCGGGCCCCCGACCACTCTTTTGAACTGGCACTTCGGAAATGAGCGGGGTCGGCGGGTCATGCAACCCCTTGGCGCCACGTTCGTGGTCGGTCTGCCCGACGTGACCGTGCACGGCTGCTCACAGGGTTGCGAGGCGGTCGGCGACCTCAAGCATGTGCCGACCCAGCGGCTGCAGGTTGATCCGGGTGCACCGCAGCCCGCTCGTCACCCGCTCCACGACGCCCCACTCCCAGACCGCCGTGGCGTCCAGCCCGCAGCGCTCCGCCAGCCAGTGCGCCCTGGCCCAGGGATCGCCGTCGACCAGCTCTATGGGGTCGTTCCGCATCATCACCCCAAGGTCGCACTCGGCCTCGGCGAGCAGTCCGTCGGGGTCGACAAGCTTGAACGTGTCGCGGCCAGGGACCTGAAGGGCGTTCAACTGGTGAACGTCACCATGCAGCAGCACGGCCCGCTCGTCGTCGTGGGCAGCTATGCGCCGTGCCGCGCAAGCCAGGGCGTGCTCGACGGCCACTTCGGTGCACGGACGGCCAAGCTCCTCCCACTGAGTGGTGACGAAATCGACGAGCCGACGCGCTTTGTCCGCTCCGGTAGGCAGGCCGGAACCTGCTGCCGGTCGCCACACCGTGGCCGCCGCCATGACCAGTATCTCCAGCCGTTCGGCGAGTGGGTGGCCCAGCTCGTAGAGGGACGGCCCGAGGCGCTCCAGGAGCAGCGCCCCCCGAGCGGCGTCGTCGCGCAACAGGCCGACACAGCCCCGGCCCCCGGTCAGTCGCAGCATTGTGATCTCGTGACGACCGGCGGCGCCGTGCTGCGGAATCAGAAGTTTCAGCACTGCCGGCGTGCCGTCGGCGAGACTGGCCTCGGCCACGAATGCCTCGCTGGCGTTTGGGAACGGGCGCCCGACCGAGACCGACCACTCGGCCTCGAGATCGGCGATCAATCCCGGAAGGTCCCGCAGCCACTCGCCGGCTCCGCAGGCCGCCGCAGCGTTGGCCACCACGTCGGGAATGCGCAGGCTCATTCCCCAAGGCTCGCACAGGCGCCACCGGGATCCTCGTGCGTCACGACCGCTACTCACAGCGGAACGATTCACGTACCCTCGTTGCCGTCGCGCAAGGAGTGGATCATGCTCTGCAGGATTCTGAACGCACCCGACTGCTCGTCCTGCGTCATGCCGCCCAGCATCCTGACCTCGACGGATCGGACCGCAACGGTCGCCTTCTCGAGCCTCCGTCGACCGCGCGGCGTGAGCCGCGTGGGGAGAACCTTCCCGACAGGGGCCTGCGCCGGCCGGGTCACGTAGCCGTCTCGTTCCAGGGCTTGCAGCAGCACGTTCATCGACTGCCGTGTCACGAACGCTCCTCGCGCGAGCTCGGAGTTCGACAGGCCCGGGCGCTGGGCGAGCAGCTCGAGGCAGGAGTAGTGCGTCACGGTCATCCCGAGCGGCCGCAGCACTGCCTCCATGGCAACGCGCAGGGCGCTCGACGCCTCTTTCAGCAGGTAGCCCAGTGACGTCTCCAGGTCGATGCC
>JBAPVZ010000368.1:0-3135 GCA_049283435.1 Candidatus Dormiibacterota bacterium | reverse complement strand
GCGCTGCACGCGGCGATCGCCGCCACCAACCGGACGGCGCTGCTGCGTGTGCTCGACGACGTCGAGGCGTCGCTCGCGCGGGTCCGCGCGCAGCTCGAGGCGGGCGACGACGGATTCGCCGAGCTGCTCGGGGAGGCGAAACGGGTGCGCGACGGCTGGGTGGCGACGCGCTCGGCGCGCGGAGTGCCGGCATGATCGCGATCCTGGGCGGCGGCATCGCCGGCGCCTCCCTCGCCCTCGCGCTCAGCTCGCGGGGCCGCCGAGACGTGATCATCTTCGACCCCGCCGAGCCGGGCGCGGGCTCGACCGGTCGCGCGTTGGGCGGCTTCCGCACGCAGCACGGCAGCCGGCTCAACATCGAGCTCTCGCTGGCCGCCCGGCCGTTTTTCGAGGCGCGCGCCGATCGCATCGGCTTCCGCCCGGTCGGCTACCTCTACCTGGCGACGAGCGACGCCGGCGCGCGGACGCTTCGCGAGCGCGCCGAGCTGCAGCAGGCGTGCGGGCTCCCGATCGAGCACCCGGACCCGGCGGCGCTGGTCCCCTTCGTCGCCGCGCACCGCGTCGTCGCGACGAACTACTGCGCGCTCGACGCCGTGTACCGGCCGCCGCTGATCCTCGGTTGCGTCATCGAGGAAGCACGAGCCCACGGTGCCGAGTTCCGCTACGGCACGGTCGCCGACCCGAGCGATCTGGCGGCGGCCGAGTTCATCGCGGTCTGCGCCGGCGCGAGCTCGCGGGCGGCCGGCGAGCAGCTCGGCATCGCGCTCGACGTGACGCCCGTGCGGCGAGGCATCTTCCAGATCGGTCCCTACGACTGGGTGGGCGCCGACACACCGGTGACGCTCGACGTCGAGACCGGGTTCCACCTGCGAGAGCGGGACGGGCGCCTGCTCGTGATCGGGCCCGCCGATCCCGACGACTGGCCGGCGCATCAGGCCTGGCTGGAGGAGCGGGTGCCGCGGGCGGCGGCGGCGGTGCCGGAGGCGCACTGGTCGGGCGACTACGAGGTGACGTTCGATCATCACCCGCTGGCCGGCCCGACCGCGCGGCCCGGGGTCTGGACGATGTGCGGGTTCTCCGGGCACGGCGTCATGCATTCGCCGATCGTCGCCGACGCGCTCGCCGCGATGCTGCTCGGCGAGTCCCCGCCGGTCGACATCGGCCCGCTCGATCCGAGCCGGACCGAGCCGCTCGTCGATTCGACGCAGCTCTGATGCCCGGTCCGTTCGCCGAGCACGTCCTCTGCGTCGAGCGGAGCGATGTCTTCGATACGGGCGGGCAGCAGGGGTTCGTCAGCGACGGCCTGGACCGCGTGCAGCGCGTGATCCGCGAGCGGTCGTTCTTCATGCCCCGCGGCGAGGTGGAGGAGGACCCGACCTACCTCCAGATCATTCCGTTCGTCGTCTTCCGGCACGACGGCCGCTACCTCCTGACCAAGCGTCTGAAGGCGTCCACCGAGCGGCGCCTCCGCCAGCGGTACTCGCTCGGCGTCGGCGGACACATCAACCCGGGCGACGTCGATGGCGGCGACCCGGTCGACGGCGGCCTGCGGCGGGAGTGGGAGGAGGAGGTGCGCTACGAGGGTGCGTTCGCGGCGCGGCTGCTCGGCGTGCTCGATGACGGGTCGGCGCCGGTGTCCCGGGTGCATCTCGGCCTCGTCTTCGTCGTCGACGGTTCGACACCGGACATCGAGATCCGGGAGACGCACAAGCTGAGCGGTGAGCTGCTGACGCTCGACGAGATGCGGATCTACTACCTGGACATGGAATCCTGGTCGCAGCTCGTGTTCGATCAGCTCGCGGCGGGCGGAGTCTGAGCCCGCCTGCGGCGCCGGGCGACGAGCCACACCGCGACCCCGAGCACGGTCGCGGCGACGACGCCGGCGAGCGGGCCATAGGCCGAGATCGGATCCTGCTGCTGCGCCCACTGGTAGGGGTCGTGACGCTCGACGAAGAGCGTGACGGTGTCACCGTCCCTCCCGCTCGCCCCGGTGACCAGGTACTGCTGCCCCGCGAAGGTGAACGTGGCCTGACACGTCCCCGGGCTGGCGCAATGGGAGAGCCGCGCCGGGACGTGCGCGAGCGACGCGTTGTGCGCGTCGGCAAACTCCGCCGCCGCGCGAACGCCGGTCACGACCCAGGCGCAGGCGACGAGGAAGATCGTCAACCCGACGCCCGCCCACCGGTTGCGGCGCTGCCCGATCACGGGCACCCAGTGTGACAGCGCCCGGCGTGCCGGGGGCGCCCCCAGTCGATATGCTGGACGCTACCGTGCGCATCTTCTCGGGCATCCAGCCGACCGGCCGCAAGCACTTCGGAAACTATGCCGGCGGGTTTCGCCAGTACGCGGCGACCCAGGCGCAGGGCGAGGCCTGGTTCTGCATCGTCGATCTGCACTCGATCACGATCGCGTACGACCCGGTCCAGCTTCGGGAATCGACACTCGACCTGGCGGCGCTGCTCTTCGCGACCGGGCTCGACCCCCAGCGGTCGGTCATCTTCGCGCAGAGCCAGAACCCGCATCACCCCGAGGCGGCCTGGCTGCTCGCCGCCGTCACGTCGTTCGGTGAGCTGCGGCGGATGACCCAGTTCAAGGACAAGTCGGAGACCCAGGATTTCATCTCGGCCGGTCTGTTCACCTACCCGGTCCTGATGGCCGGCGACATCCTCCTCTACCAGGCCGACGTGGTTCCGGTCGGCGACGACCAGCAGCAGCACGTGGAGCTGACCCGCAACATCGCCGAGCGCTTCAACGGGCGGTTCGGCGAGGTGCTGAAACTGCCACGCGGGCAGTACCCGACCGACGGCGGCGCCCGCATCATGGACCTCCAGGAGCCGACCAAGAAGATGTCGACGAGCAGCGGGGCCGAGTCGGGTCGCATCCTGTTGATCGACGAGCCGGGGACGATTCGCAGAAAAATCATGGGGGCCGTAACCGACACCGGCAGCGACGTGCGCCGGGCGCCCGACAAGCCGGGGATCACCAACCTCATCGACATCATGTCGGTCGCCACCGGACAGCCGGCCGCGGCGATCGAGGCGACCTATGGCGGCAGTGGCTACGGCACGTTCAAGCGCGCGGTGGCGGACGCGGTGATCGCGCTGCTGGACCCGATCGCCCGGCGCTACCGGGAGC
>JBAPVZ010000367.1:0-2918 GCA_049283435.1 Candidatus Dormiibacterota bacterium | reverse complement strand
GACGTCGGCGGCACGAGCGCCGACATCGGGGTGATCCGCGCCGGCCGGCCGGTGCTGAGCAGCGAAGAGCACATCGCCGACTTCCCGCTGCTGATCCCGACCGTCGCCGTCTCCAGCATCGGCGCCGGCGGCGGCTCCGTCATCTGGTCCGATCGCACGGGCACGTTGAAGGTCGGCCCGAAGAGCGCCGGCGCCTCACCCGGCCCGGTCTCCTACGGCTCCCCCGACGCCACCCAGCCGGCGCTGACCGACGCGTTCCTCCAGGCCGGCATCCTGGCGCCCGAGCAGCGCCTCGGCGGGCGGCTCGGGCTGCAGGCGGCGCCGGCGGCCCGTGCCCTGCACAGACTCGGCGAACCGCTCGGATTCGATGCGGACGAGGTGGCGGACGCGGCGATCCGGATCGCGATCGCGATGCTGGCCGCCGAGTCGACGAACGTCCTCGCCCGCCGGGGCGTCGACGTCCCCGCCTTCCGGATGGTCGGCTACGGTGGCGCCGGCCCGATCGTCGCGGCGCTGCTGGCCGAGGCCGTGCACATCGACGAGGTTCTGATCCCGACCCTGCCCGGAGCGCTCAGCGCACTCGGCGCCGCGCGGGCACAGCTGGAGGGCGATCTCGTGGAGCCCGTCTACTCGGTGCTCGGGACGGAGGTGACGAGCGAGGTGCAGGCGGCCCTGGCTCGGCTCCTGGTCCGCGTCGAGACGTGGCTCGCCGAGGAGACGGCGACGCTCGCCCTGAACGGGTCGCGGGTCGAGATCGCGGCGGAGATGCGCTACGGCAGCCAGGGCTACGACGTCACCGTCCCGCTCGATCCCGCCTGGCTCCGGGAGGGCACGCTCGACCGGGTCGCCGTCGCGTTCCACCGTGCGCACGAGCGAGCGTTCGGCCACGCCGACGAACACGCCGAGGTCCGCCTGCAGGAGCTGCGCGCCCACATCACGGGACAGGTCGCGTCGCCACCGCCGGCGAACGTCGCGGCCGGCGCCTCCGCCGCCGAGCCGCTCCGGCGGAACGTGCGGATCGGCGGCACGACACACGAGGCGGAGGTGCACCGGCGGGACACGCTGGCGCCGGGTGCGGCGCTGAGCGGCCCGGCCATCGTCGAGCAGATGGACACGACGACGCTCGTGCCGCCGGGCTGGCGGGCGACCGTCCTCGGCTCCGGCGCGATCGCGCTGCGGAGGGAACGATGAGCACGAGCGAGCGGGTGCTGGAGCAGGATGGCGTCACCGTCGAGATCTTCGCGAACCTGTTCCGCGCCGTCGTCGACGAGATGGCCTGGGTCGTCCTGCGCTCGGCCCACACGACGTTCGTGAAGGAGACGCAGGACTTCGCGACCGGGCTCATCACGCCCGAAGGCGAGATGTTCTCCTCCCCGCTGAACGGCGGTGCGAGCGTCTCCACGCTCGTCCCGATGCACGCGGGGACCCACGCGCGCGAGCAGTGGCGGCCGGGCGACGTGCTGCTCACGAACGACCCCTACTCCACGGGCGGCATGGTGACGCATCTCAACGACATCTTCGTGTTCCGACCGATCTTCGCCGGCGAGGAGCTGGTCTGCTTCGCCTGGGCGTTCATCCACTTCACCGACGTCGGCGGCGCCGCGCCGGGCAGCATCGACATGCAGAACCGTGAGCTGTACCAGGAGGGCCTCCGGATCCGACCGCGCCTTTTGTTCCGCCAGGGCGTGTTCGACGACGGGCTGTGGACGATGCTCGCCGACAACTCGCGCATCCCCGATCTCAACTGGGGCGACATGTCGGCGCTGCTGTCCTCGCTCGAGATCGCCGATCGGCGGGTCCGCCATCTCGTCGAGACGCACGGCCTGGAGCAGGTCCGCGCCTCGATGTACGGTGCGCTCGCGCAGACGGAGGCGGTGACGCGATCGGTCCTGGCCGAGATCCCGGCCGGCAGCTACCGCTTCACCGAGTACTTCGAGGACGACTACGCGACCGACCTGCCCGTGCGCCTCGAGGTGTGCCTCACGTCCGACGGCGTAGGCGGCGTCGAGCTGGACTACACGGGGTCCGATCCGCAGGTCCAGTCCGCCCTCAACGTGCCGCTGGGCGGACAGGAGCGGCACGCGTTCGGCAGCGTGGCGCTGATCAACTTCGTCCTGACGCGCGCGGAATCGATCCACTTCAACAGCGGCGTGCTGCGGCCGATCTCGCTCGTCCTGCCCGACTCCTCGGTCGTCAACGCGTCGTTTCCAGCGGCCGCCGGCATGCGCATCATCACCGTGAACCGGATGCACGACATGGTGCTCGGCGCGCTCGCGCAGGCGCTGCCCGGCAGCGTCCCCGCCGGTGGCTCGGGCCAGATGGTGATCACCTATCTCTCGACGAGCCAGGTCGGCGGCGGCGGTCGGGTCGTCGTCGCCAATCCAGTCCAGGGCGGCTCCGGCGGCGGTCCCGAGCTCGACGGCGTCTCCGGCGTCAGCTACGGCACCGGCGCCGGCATGCGCAATGTCCCGGTCGAGGTGCTGGAGGCGGAGGCGCCGGTCCTGGTCCACCGGTTCGGACTGCGGCCTGACAGCGAGGGGCCGGGCCGCTTGCGCAGCGGCTTCGGCCTCGACTACACGATCGAGGTGACCGACCCGACCGCGGTCGTCGTCATGCGCGGCAAGGACCGGCACCGGTTCAGCGGCTGGGGCGTCGACGGTGGCGGCGCCGGGACGACGGCGTCGAACCTGGGCGACCGCCCCGACGGGTCGCAGGTCGACGTGGGCAAGCAAACCGTGTACACGCCGGCGCGTGAGGAGCGGTTGCACATCCGGACCGGGGGGGGCGGCGGCTTCGGGAATCCGTTCGCGCGCGACCCCGCGGCCGTGCTGCGCGACGTTCGCGACGGCGTCGTGTCGGTCGCGCGGGCACGGGACGTCTACGGGGTCGAGATCTCGGCCGCCGCGGTCGACGGCACG
>JBAPVZ010000366.1:0-5140 GCA_049283435.1 Candidatus Dormiibacterota bacterium | reverse complement strand
CTGCTGGACGGCGCCGACAACCGAATCGCGCAGTCGAGCATGGAGCGGGAGCGCCTGTGGGACGCCCGCCGCAGCTTCGGCAAGGTGCTGATGGCGATGCCCCACAACAATTTCACGGAGGACATCGGGGTGCCGATCAGCCGCATCCCCGAGATGGCACGGCGCATCGACGAGCTCGCCAGGCGTGAGGGAGTGACGATCGCGACCCTGGGCCACATCGGGGACGGCAACCTGCACCCGACGATCGTGTTCGAGGACGCGCAGCGCCCGCTCATCAGCGGGATCGCGGCGCAGATCTTCCGCGACGCGCTCGACCTGGGCGGCACGATCTCGGCCGAGCACGGACTCGGCGCGCTGAAGCGCGACTATGCCGCCGAGGAGCACGGACCGCTCGCGGTGGGACTGATGCGGGAGGTGAAGAAGCTGTTCGACCCCCAGGGTCTCCTCAACCCGCACAAGGTGTTCCCCGAGACGCCGGCCGACGACGACTTCCTGAATCGCATGCCCGGCTGGCTCGGCGAGGCGACTCGCCGCGGCGAGGTCGGAGTCTGACGAAGGGTATCCTGGCCGGGGTCCGATCCGCCGTACCGCGCTAAGGAGGACGAGAGGTCACATGCCGAGCTTCGAGGCAGATATCAAGCCACTCTTTCGGGAGCACGACCGCGAGAACATGACGTACTCCTTCGATCTGTGGAAGTACGACGACGTGAAGGAGCATGCGGACGACATCCTGGATCGTCTCGAAGAGGGCGACATGCCGTGCGATGGCCCGTGGAACGAGGAGCAGATCGGGGCCTTCCGGAGCTGGATGGACGGCGGCATGGAGCCCTGAGCGGGGCCCACGCCGGCCCGCCCGCGGCCCAGGGGACGACTAGGGGCGCACGATCGTCCCGTCGAAACCCCGCACCGGCGGCCAGGCGCCGCCCAATCGGTCCTCGGGGAACGGATACCGTGCGGCCAGCGCCTCGTTCAGGTCCACGCCCAGGCCGGGCGCCTCGTTCGGCCAGGCCATCCCGTGGCGGATTTCCGGCATGCCCGGGAAGACCTCGCGCAGCCGGTCGTCCGGCATCGCCCACTCCTGGACGCCGAAGTTCGGGGTCGCCAGGTCGAGATGCACGTTCGCCGCATGCCCGACGGGCGACACATCGCCCGGCCCGTGCCAGGCCGTCCGCACCCCGAAGAACTCGCCGAGGGCGGCGATCTTGCGCGCCATCGTGAGGCCGCCGACGTCGGAGATGTGCATCCGGATGAAGTCGATCAGCCGGTCCTTGATCAGCGGTACGTACTCGGCCTGGTTGACGAACAGCTCCCCCATCGCGATCGGAGTCGCCGACTGCGCCCGCAGCTGCGGGAAGTAGCCGATGTCCTCGGGGCTGAACGGGTCCTCGTAGAAGAACAGCCGGTAGGGCTCGAGGTCCTTCGCGAGCCGGATCGCCTCCACCGGCGCGACCCGCTCGTGCACGTCGTGGAGCAGCTCGACGTCGCCGCCGAGCCGGTTGCGGAGGTGGTCGAAGAGGCGCGGCGCGAGGCGTAGATACGTCGCCGCGTCGAACGGTAGGTCGCTGGAGGCGGCGCCGTAGGTGTTCGAGTTCGGGATCGCGACCTGGCAGCGAATGAAGCGGTACTCCTCATCCTGGAAGGCGCGCACCTGCTCCTCCACCTCTTCGAAGGAGCTGCCTGACGCATGCACGTAGACCGGCGCCGCGGTTCGGCAGCGTCCGCCGAGCAGCTGGTACACGGGCAGCCCGGCGAGCTTCCCCTTCAGGTCCCACAGGGCCTCGTCGATGCCGCTGAGCGCATTGTTGAGCACCGGTCCGCTTCGCCAGTAGGAGCTGAGATAGCCGCTCTGGTAGATGTCCTCGATGTCGGAGGGATTGCGGCCGAGGAGGAGCGGGCGGAGGTAGTCCTCGACCGCCCGCACGACCGCCATCGGCCGCTGCGTGAACGTCGCGCAGCCGAGGCCGTAGAGCTCGGGCTCGCTCGTCTCCACCTTGACGACGACGAGCCGGCTCCGACCGGGTGCCGTGCAGATCGTGCGGACGTCGCGGATGCGCAAGCCGGCCACCCTGCCGGTCGCCTCCCAGGGCACGTCCGGTCCGGGCGTCGTCGTCGTCTCGGTCATCGCTTCCTCCTCCCGCAGCGACCGGCTTGCCGCAGACCTGCGTGCCGCGCTGTCCTACCCGTGCGTCGAACTCATCCTAGTGGTCTGCCGGTGCGTGGGCCGGGCGTTCGCGACGGTCCTCTCGTCAGGAGCGCAGCACGAGCAGTCCCGGCCCTCGCGGCTCACCTACCTGGCGGCGGGGAACTCGATCGGTCGAGTGGGGCGATCGTGAACACCTGACCGCCCGGCACCATCACGTAGTAGGGATGCCCGGGATGCTTGACCTCGACGAGGCCCGCCTCGAGCGCCCTGCGCATCAGGCCGGCCGGATCCTCGTCGCGCAGCTCGAGCCAGGCGCCGAGCCGCGGTTGGTCGCTGTCCGGTGCGTCCTCGATGAACTCGATGCTGAGATGGCCGCCGTCGCCGAAGCTGACGAGCAGCATCGGCTCGACCATGCCGGGGTGCTCGACCGTCACCACCGGCCCGCAGCCGAGCGCATCCTCGAAACACCGGACCAGCTCGGCGCGGCGATCGGGTCGAGCGAAGAGGTGCACGTTGTGGCCGAGCCCGGTCACGACTCGCTCGCGTTCTGCGTCGGGGCGGGCATGATCTCCCGGCCCAGGAGGGCGGCGAGCCGGTCGATGGCGGGCGCGTCGGCGGCGACGGGCCGGGGCGGCGCGAACGGGCTCCGCCCCGCGGGCAGCTCGCTGAGCTTGGGGGCGCTGAAGGCGAGCTCCTGCTCGGCGAGGTCGTCTGGATACGGCGTCGGTCGTGCGGTCGCCTGGGCGAGGTCCCAGCCGTGAACGAGGATCTCGGTGAGGCGCAGGTGCAGCGCGACGGTGCCGGGAACCGATCCGAACGGCACCGTGAACACCTGCTCCAGCACCCCCGGCTGGCGAAAGGCGGCCAGGAGCGCGGTCGCCGATTCCTGGAAGCGGGTAGGCCGATCACGATCCTCGGCTGCGCTCGGCTGGGCAGCCGCACCCGCGCCCGCCGGCTCACCGCGCAGGATGCGCGTGAAGGCGCGATTGCCACGCTCGACGTGAGCGACGAGATCGCGGACCGTCCACTCCGTGCACGGGGTCGCGTTCGTCCACTCGTCGTCCCGAATCGACGCGATCATCTGCGCGGTTTCGTCCAGCGCGAGGGCGAGCTGGTCCAGCTGTTCCATCGGCATCAGGCCTCCTCTGAGGATGTGGTGTGCGGATCTTCGGCGTCAGGTTCGCGTTGCGGCGCCGCCCACAGCCGCCGGTCGAGCAGCAGGACGACCCCGCCGAGCGCGAGGAACACGACGGCGACGCCCAGCGCGTTGAGCAGGACGCGCCCGTAGCCGAGGGCGCTGACATCGACGAACGGATACGGATACCACCCGCCGATCGTGCCGTGGATGAGCGTGTAGGCGATCCAGAGCAGCGGGTAGACGACGGACCAGGCGACGGTCGACAGGCTCACCCGCGGCCGCGGACCGAACAGGACCCAGCCGGCGACGGCGAGCGCGGGTACGACGACGTGCAGTCCGTAGTCGGCGACCGCATCCCAGCCCTGCAGGTGCTGGATCGGACGCAGCAGGAAGAAGTGCACGACGCCCGTGACCGCGATGCAGAGCAGCGCGTCGAGACGGATGACCCGGAAGGCCGGACCGCCGCGGGCCGGCTGCAACGCCAGCATCGCCGCGGTGACGGTGACGAGCACGTTGCTCTGGATCGTGAAGAAGCTGCACAGCCGGACCAGACGCACCGGCAGCGGAGCACCGTCGGCGAAGAGGACGAGCAGCAGCTGGAGCAGCAGGGAAAGTGCGCCGATGAGCGCGGTCCCGCCCTGCCAGATCTGCGCTGCCGGACGCAGCCAGGTGGCGGCGCCCCGCGCCGGCGGCAGTGCCCCGCGCGCTTCCGCCATGGCCGCCTGCCCTCCCCTGCTGACGATCGACGGTGAACTCCGCCGAGTATTGCACGCGCCGGGAGCAAGGTGGCAAGGAGCAGGGTGGCAAGGAGCAAAGTGAATGGTTCGCGCATCGGTCGCAGACAGGAGGGGGCCGACGGCCGGCACTGCCACCCTTTCGCAAGGCGAGGTGGCGCCCGATCGCGGGCGACCGGCCAACCACCTGGAGCCGGCATCATCGCTCCCGAGCGCCGTCCGAGGCCGGCAGGTGGGCATGCTCCCCGTCGCGGTCGAAGATGGTGAGGATCTCTACCGGGCCGTCATGTGCCCCGATCGCGTGCGGGACCATGGTCGAGAACTCGGCCGCTTCACCGGCGTGGACCAGGATGGTGCGTTCGCCGAGTTGCAGGCGCGCGGTTCCGGACAGAACGGTGAACCAGTCGTGGCCGGGGTGCACACCCATCTGCTCGGTCCCGGTCGGCCGTTCCGGGGTGATGCGCATCTTCGCCACCGTCACCCCCTGGAGAGCGCGGTCGCGGGACAGGAGCCAGGTCGTCAGACCTCGCGTGCGATGAGGATGCGGTCGGATCACCACGTCCTCCTCGCCGGCAGACTCGACGAGCTGATCGAGCGTGGTGCCGAGCGCCCGTGCGATGGGCACCAGCTGATCGAGCGCGATCCTGCGGTGCCCGGTCTCGATGCGGCTCAGGTTGGAGGGGCTGAGGTAGCAGCGCGCGGCGAGCGTGTCCAGCGACCAGCCGCGGGCCACTCGCAGACCACGGATGCGCTGGCGGATGACCGAATCCAGAGGCAGGCCTTGCTGCATAGGCAAGACTGTATGCCCAATGCGCACGGCGCGGCTAGGATGTCATTCATGACACAGCACGCTCAGCCCCACCCGCACCACCTCGGCGATGGGCAGGTACACCACGACGAGGCGGGGCTGGCGGATCTCCTGGACCTGGACGCGGAGGTGCTCGGACCCTACCTCGACGCGGTGACCGGGTGGGTCGGGCAGCAGCTTCCAGGCGAGCCGCGCACGGTCGTGGACGTAGGTGCTGGAACCGGCGCCGGCAGCCTCGCGCTCGCGCGTCGCTTCCCGGCCGCGGCCGTGGTCGCGATCGACAGGTCGGGGTTGATGCTCGAACGTCTCCGAGCGGC
>JBAPVZ010000365.1:0-1713 GCA_049283435.1 Candidatus Dormiibacterota bacterium | reverse complement strand
CCGAGCGAGTTGACGTCGACGTACTGCGCGATCTCGGGCATGTAGCCGCCGTAGGCGGCGAGATGGAAGACGACGGTGACGTCCTCCAGCGCTGCGGCGAGCTCGGCATCGCTGCGCACGTCGCCCTGGCGGAATTCCGCCGCCGGGTTGAGCCACGGCGGCATTCCCCGACCGTGGGTCTGCGGCTCGAGATTGTCGAGGACGCGGACCCGCCAGCCTTCCGCGACGAGCAGATCGACGAGGTGCGAGCCGATGAGGCCGGCACCGCCGGTGACGAGGGCGACGGGCTGCTCACGCACCGGCGCTGCATCCGTTCGCGGCGACGGCGGCGGCCGTCGCCGGCAGGTCGTCTCGAATCGCCAGCGTGCGCAGAAGCGGGTCGAGATCGCCGGGCTCGTCGACGTCGAAGGTCGGCGGCAGGAGGTGGACGCGCAGGCCGAGTGCATGGGCGCGGCGGCGGATCGCGCTCGCGACGTCGCTCGTCGACATGACGACGCCGTCGAGCACGTCGTGCCAGCCGCGCATGCCGATCAGCGCGTACCCGCCGTCATAGGTCGGTCCGAGTACGACGTCGTGGTCGTGCAGCGCCCGGAACGCATCCGCGACGTACGCCGTCGTCAGGTGCGGGGAATCGGAGGCGATGAGCACGACCGGGCGCTCGCCCTCCGCGGCAGCCGTCTCCAGCAGGTGACGCTGCCGGTGGCTCCAGTCGCCGTCCGGCTGGAGGCGGACCGCGGTCGCCGTGCCGGCGCCGACGAGCGGCCCGATCTCGGACCACGCGCCGTCCGGTGTCACGTACCAGCCGAGCCGGAACGGCCCGCCCTCGAAGCGGGCACCGAGATCCCGCAGGAACGCGGTGTAGAGCGCGGTCGCCGTCGCGTGCCCGATGCCGGCGCCGAGGCGGGTCTTCACGAGTCCCGGGCGCGGCGCCTTCGCTGCGATGTACAGGTGTCCGTTGCCGGTGATACCCCCCGGTCGATGCGTAGCCACGGGTATCACCCTAGGGACGGTTCGTGACTCGGCTGTGACTGTCGGTTTCCGCGGTCCTCTGTGAAAGCTCCTACGGCATTGACAGCTGCTACGGCAGCTTTCGGCTCCGGCAGGCGCCGGCGACGGCGAACACGAGGCGGCCCCAGAGGTCCCACTCCTCGCTCTGGAAGTGCCTCCACTGCACGGCCAGGCGATCGGCGTCGAGGCCGGAGACGCTGATCCGATCGCAGCGTGCTTGGAGCGGTTGGTCCAGGCGAGCCGCCGCGCCCCCAAGACGTGTGTAGAGGCCGAGCCCGAGCGCCGCGCGGTCGGCCCGGTCGATCACGTGCTGCCACGGATCGGCGAAGTCCGCTCCCAACCAGAGACGCACGACCTCGGCGACGTCGCTACTGCCGGCAGCGGCCGTCAGCAGCTCGCCCTCGATGCCGTCCAGCTCTGCCGCCCCGCAGACCGCCACCGTGAGATTGGCTTTGACCAGGAACTGGAAGCGCGAGGTCTGCACCTCCAGCCTGACCAGCCGCTGGTCATGCAACGACCAGAGGGCGAGCGCGAGGATGTGATTGGCCAGCGCCTCGCGGCCGGTCGTAATGCCGCGGCATGGGATCACGGTCGGAGCGACGGGCCGGGCGGTGCCCCCTGGTGTCAGCTTGTCAGGCCAGAAGCGGGCGAGGACGCTGGCCGGCAGCCCTGGCAGCTCAGCCGGTGCGTCGGTCACTCCAGAGC
>JBAPVZ010000364.1:0-8005 GCA_049283435.1 Candidatus Dormiibacterota bacterium | reverse complement strand
GGAGTGCGCTCTCTTCGACGCTGAAGTTCGGCGCCGTCAACTACCTCGCCGACGTGTGGCTCAACGGGCACTACCTCGGCTACCACGAGGGCGGCGCGACGCCGTTCGCGTTCGGCGCCGCGCGCTGGTTGCAGCCGGGTCAGACCAACACGATCGCGGTGCGCGTCGACGATCCGGTGTGGGGTACGCGCAACGATATCGTGCCCTGGGGCCTCGCCGACTGGTGGAACTATGGCGGCATCGTGGGCTCGGTCTGGTTGGAGGCGAGCACGCCGCTGCACACGGTGCGCGCCGACGTCGTGCCGCACCTGGATGGTGCCGATGTCGGGTTCACGATCGCCAACGACGGCAGCCGCACGGCGGCGGCGTCGCTGCGCATCGAGATCCTGCCGGCCGCCGTCACCGCGCAGAACCTGCTCGACCCGAATGCACTCGACCTGGTGCCGGCGGCGGCGACCCCGATCGCCGAGCGCACGACGAACCTCGGCTCGCTAGGCCCGCACAGCGTGCTCCACAACGACGCCTCGTTCTCCCTTCGCAACGTGGACCTCTGGTCGCCGGCCAGCCCGGCGCTCTACGCGGTACGGCTGACACTCCTCGAGAAGGACGTCGGCATCGATCAATGGGTGGACACGTTCGGCCTGCGCCAGATCCACGTCGACAGCACCGGGCCGCGGCTGCTCCTGAACGGGAAGCCGGTCGTCTTCCACGGCGTCGCGGTGCAGGATCAGCAGCAAGCTCCGGCGTCGAACGGCAATCCGTCCGGCGGGCCGGTCACCGACCCGCAGCAGGTGCTCCAGCTGCTCCAGCAGGCGCTCGCCGTCAACGCGGACCTCGTCCGTGCCGACCATCACCCGCCGAACCGATGGCTGCCGCTGCTCGCCGACCGTCTCGGCGTCGCGCTCTGGGAGGAGATCCCGCTCTACCACTACACGCCGCAGACGTTCTCCATCGCGATGAGCCGCGGCGTCGCCCAGCAGATGCTGGTGGAGATGGACCTGCGCGACATGAACCGTCCCTCGGTGCTGTTCCACGGCTTCGCGAACGAGTCGACCGGGAACGCCGACCGGACGAGCGCGCTGACCACGCTGCGAGACCTGGATCGCCGCGTCGACGGCACGCGCCTCACCGGGCAGGCGGCCTACGGCTCGGATCCGACCGATCCCACGCAGAGCCCGCTCGAAGTGGCCGGATTCACCTGGTACTGGGGTGTCTTCTACGGCGGCAGTCTCAGCGAGCGGCTCGTCGCGCGCGAGCTCGATCGGGCTCACCAGGCCCAGCCGCAGAAGCCGATCATTCTGCTCGAGTTCGGTCACTGGGCCGACAATGCGGCCGGCGAGAGTTACCAGGCGTGGATGCTGGGCACGACCTATGCGGCGATCCGGAGCCGTCTCGCGACGGCGCCGCACGGGTACGTCGTCGGGGCGGTCTGGTGGTCCCTCGACGACTACTGGACGCAGCGGCCGGGGATCGGGGTCGAGCACTTCGGGCTCTTCCGTCCGGACGGAAGCGAGCGACCCGCCGGAGCGGAGATCACCCAGCTGTACGCAGTGGGGACGCCCCCCCGAACGGTGCCGCAGCTGAGCGGCGGCCTCGGCGAGCCGGCGCCCGAAGGGGCGCCCCCGGCCACCGTCGCCGTGTCCGCCCTCTACGCGTTCAGCCTGCCGCTCGGCGGGCTGCTGCTGCTGATCGTCGTGCTCGGCGTCCTGACCAGGCTCCGCCGGCGCCGAGGGGGGAGCGCTGCATGAAGGAGCCGGTGCACGCGAGGCTGGTCAGAATCCCGATCGGGGGCGCCATGCTGACAGGCGCGATCGCGGGGCTGGTGCCCGGTCTCTTCCTCGGCTGCCTGCTCGGTTGGGCGATCACCTGGATCGCCGGCGCCGTGCTCTTGTGGCAGCGTCAGCTGGGGTTCACGCTCGGCGTCTCCCCGCAGCTGCTGCCGTTCGGCGACCAGGCGCCGCTGCTGGAACAGCTGAGCGCGAACTGGGCGGTCGTGATCCCGCTCGTGGGTGTCGGCATGGCGGTGTTCTGGGGCGTCGTCGTCAGCCTCAGCTACGGCCTCCTGACGGTGGCGTTGAACCTGCTCGGAGTCGGAGCACAAATGCACCTCGAGCTGGACGAAGAACGTCGCCCGCTCAGGGACGCCCGCGCATCAAAGCCCGCCGACGACAGGTGACGACGAGCTGTTCGCGCTGATTCAGGCCGCGGTGCTCGAACGTCACGATGCCCGATCCCGGGCGAGAGCGAGACGGCCGCGCCTCGACGATCGTCGACTCAGCGTGCAGGGTGTCGCCGTGGAAGACGGGCGCGGGAAAGTCGATCGCCTCGAAGCCGAGGTTCGCGATCGTCGTCCCCAGGGTCAGCTCGTGCACCGTGATGCCGACGAGCAGGCCGAGCGTGAACAGGCTGTTCACGAGTCGCTGGCCGAACTCGGTGCCGGCCGCGAACTCGGCGTCCAGATGCAGGGGCTGCGGGTTCATCGTCAACGTCGTGAAGAGGACGTTGTCGGCCTCGGTGACCGTGCGGCGGATCGCGTGCTGGACGACGGTGCCGACCGTCATCTCCTCGAACCAGAGCCCGCTCATGGTGACGCTCCTCCTCGGTGCCGGCGGCGGTCGCCGGCTCGTGTCTATCGCGGGGCGGCCCGGCCGAGCAGGTCCAGGGCTCGCCGGTAGAGCGGCTGGTCGACCATCTCCCCCTCGAAGTCGATCGCCCCGCGCTGGGCGGCGCTCGCTGCCTCGTAGGCGGCGACGAGGCGGCGAGCCCGCTCCAGGGTCTCGGCGCTCGGCGTGAACGCCTCGTTCGCGAGTGCGGTCTGTCCCGGGTGGATGCACAGCTTGCCGGTGTAGCCGAGGCTGCGCGCTGCCTCGGCCTCGCACCGGAAGCGGGCGCGATCGGCGTGGTCGGTGACAACCTGGTCGAACGCCGCCGCGCCGGCGAGCCGGGCGGCGAGGACGACCGCCGAGCGAGCGTACAGCACCTCGTGGTTGCCCCGGGTGCGCACGCCGCCGAGATCGGTGATGTAGTCCTCGGCGCCGAAGTAGATGCCGTGGGCGAGCGGGGTGAGCTCGCGAGCCTGGGCCACGCCGGCCATGCTCTCCAACCCCGCCAGGACGGCCAGACCCGGCCTCCCGAGCCGGGCGAGCGCGGCGCCGAGCGCGCGCAGCTGCGCTGCCGACTCCACCTTCGGCACGATCACGCCCTGCCACGCGGGATCGCGCAGGGTGACCAGGTCCTCCTCGTGCCAGGGGGTCGCCGGTCCGTTGACGCGCAGCAGGCGAAGTGCGCCGGCACCGGCAGCCGCGAGGGCGGTCGCACCCGCCGTCGCGACCGAGCGGGCAGCGACCTTCTGCGCGATCGGCACCGCATCCTCCAGGTCGATCGCGATCGCGTCGGGGCCCGACCGTGGCGTCTTCGCGATCAGATCCGGACGATTGCCGGGGCAGAACAGCAGGCTGCGGCAGCGCTCGAGCGGGCCCGCCGGTGTTTCCGGCATGACGGGCAGTATGCGGCAGCCGGCTACGTTCCTACGCGACTAGGCGAGGAGGTCGCTCAGCGCGCCCTCGAAGCGCTCCAGATCCAGCTCCAGGTCGGCGCCGCGAAAGCTGAACGCGGCGGCCCGCGCGTGCCCGCCGCCGCCCTGCCGCTGGGCGATGGCGGAGACGTCGAAGTCCCGACCGCGCAGCGAGACGGTTCGCTTGCCCGCGTTGACGATCGCCGTCGCCTGCACGCCGAACTTCGTCATCAGGCGTTCGGCCAGGTCGGACTGATACGACTCCGCGTAACAGATCGCCCAGGAGATGCCGTGGAGGTCGCGCAGCATGGCCTGCTCGCTCTTGCGCGCGAGGTAGGACTCCCGTCGACCGTCCTCGACGTCGAGCAGCAGCACCTCGCCCTCGCGGAAGGCGACTTCGGGATCGGCCGAGAACCGGGCCAGGAAACGCTGGGGCCCGAGCAGGCCGACGAGAGAGGCGAGGCGGGAGGAGCGGGGGTCGTGATGCTGCCAGAGATCGTGGTCCTCGACGAGTGCGGTGAACTCGGCATAGCGCACGGGGTTGCCGAGGTGCCGGAACAGCAGGCCGGTCGCGCTGTGCGACTCGTCGATCGTCGCCCAGGGCCGCCCGACCAGGTGGGACGACGAGCGGTGGTGGTCGAGGAGCGTGAAGCGGCCGCCGGCCGCGGCGTAGCGATCGGCGAGCAGCGCCGTCTCCTCGCGGATCCCGTGATCGGTCACCAGCACGTCGTGCAGCGGGGCGTCGTCGAGGCGCTGCTCCAGCACCTCGACGAGGCGGGCATCGATCGCACCGTTCTCGACACTGAGGACCGGGCCGGAGTTGACGAGCGTGCCGGTGAAGAGGACCGCACAGCCGATGCCGTCGAGGTCGCTGTGCGTGAGCAGGATGGAGTCGGACACAGCGCTCAACGTACCGTGCCGGCGCGACGGCACGACGTACGGGTCCGGTCGGTCAGCCCTGCCGGACCGGCGCCTTGTCGGGGCGCCGAGCCGGCTGCTCGCCCCGGCGTCGCGGCCGCTGCACCCGAACGTAGTTCGCCGCGTAGTAGGAGCCGACGACGAGGATTGCCGCCAGCGCCATGCCGACCATCGTCTGCCAGTTCGCGAACAGCGAGAGCCAGGTGCCCATCCAGGCGGGGAACTGGATCCCGCCGGGCAGTGGCGTGGTGCCGATCCAACCCGCCAGCTGCATCTCGTTGACCTGCTCGCCGACCATCACGAGCAGCACGACGCCGAGCATGACACCCGTGACCTCGAGCATCCGCCGGTACGGAAGCCGGCTGTTGAGGACGAACGTGAGGACGCCGACGGCACCGGTGAGATACAGCCCGGCGAGCACGCCGGCCAGCACGACCAGCGCATTCGACTGGAGCCGGAGCGTCTGCAGGAAGAGGACGACCTCGAACCCCTCCCGGTAGACCGAGGCGAAGCCGACGAGCCCGAGGCCGAAGAGCAGCTTCTGGCGCGCCGTGCCGGGCAGCTGCAGGCGTCGCTTCTGACGGTTGTGCGTCTGGATCCAGCCGGTCCAGTAGAGCTTGTGGAAGAACCAGTTCATGACGACCAGCAGCACGATCACGGCGACCAGGCCGGTCGCTGCCTGCACGGCGTATTCGGGAGCGTTGACACTGTTCAGGATCGCGACGACGACGAACCAGGTGATCACGGCCGCGAGCAGGCCGACCGCGCCACCTCCCATCACGGGCCGGCGCTGGCGCCCGTTCACGCCGACCATGCTCGCTGTGATCGCGGCCAGCACGAGGATCGTCTCCAGACCCTCGCGCAGGACCAGCACACCGGCACCGACGATGACGGCACCGGTCGACATGTGCCGCCCGACCGCGGGATCCAGCGGATCCGGCGTCCCCGCCGCGGTGAGCGCGCCCCAGACGACGGCGGCGACCACGCACGCGACCGAAATCGCGAGCGCCACCGCGCCTATCCTCTTCCACGCGGCCCGCCGGTGGTCCGCCTCGGCAGCCGGCGTTTGCTGTTCCCGCCTCGATGGTCCGATGACGCGGGTTAGTTTACCCTACTTCTGGAATTAGGTGCGACTAACCACTGGCGCGGCGAACGATGGTCGATCTGCAACTGCGACGCCCGCACCGCGTGTTGTTCTGGCGTGAGCGTGGAGATGCTGGAGGCGGACGTGAGCGCCGAGTTCGCTGAGGACGACGCCCTGGCCGCGCGGCTGGCCGGCGACCTCGACGCGGCGTTCGAGTCGCTCGTCGTCGCCTATCAGGACCGCCTGTTCGCGTTCGTGCTCGGCATGAGCCGGGATGGGGGGCTCGCCGAAGAGGTCGTCCAGGATGCGTTCGTCAAGGCCTACCGGGCGCTGCGCCGGTATTCGAAGGAGCGCGTGACGGCGCTGCGCCTCGCGCCCTGGCTTCACCGGATCGCGCTCAACACCTTTCGCAATGCGGTGCGCGGACCATCCCTGCCGGTCGTCCTCCAGGACACGCCGCCAGGCGCCGCCGACCCGGAGATCGGTCCCGAGGGGATCGCGCTCCGGCGCGTCGACCAGGCGCGCCTGCTCGCTGCGCTGCGTCGGATCCCGCCGCGATTCCGCGCTGCGATCCTGCTCTATCACGGGCAGGACCTGTCCTACGCCGATGCGGCGCGCGTGCTCGGCATCCCGGTCGGCACGGTGAAATCACACGTCCACCGCGGCATGCCCCTGCTGCGGCGGGCACTGCTGGAGGAGGTTGGCTGGTCATGACGTCCGAAGCACGGATCCGGGACGCGATCGCGGAGCTGGCGCGAACCCGGGCGCCCGAGCCGCTGCTGCCGAGCGTCCTGCGCGAAGTCGGGCTCGGCTACTGGTACGCAACGCTGGCGAGCGTGCTCGGTCCGGTCTTCGTTGCCCACGGTCCGCGCGGTGTGGCAGCCATCCGGCGCGAGGCGGAGGGGGCGGACGCGTTCGAGCGCTGGTTCGCGGCGACGCACGACGCGCCGGTCCGCCGGGAGCCGGTGCTGCCGGCGAGGATCGTCGCTTCGCTCGAGGGCCGCTGGCGAGGAGAGCGCCGCGTGCTCCCGCTCGACCTCGAACACGTGACGCCGTTCCAACGGGCGGTGCTGGAGCAGGCGGCGCGGATCCCGCGCGGCGAGGTGCGCACCTACGGGTGGATCGCGAAGGAGATCGGTCATGCGCACGCGGCGCGTGCGGTCGGCAACGCCCTGGCGCACAACCCGGTGCCGCTCGTCGTCCCCTGCCATCGCGTCGTGCCGGGCGACCTGGCGCTCGGCGCCTACAGCTGCGGCGGCCCGGAGGCGAAGCGCGCCGTCCTCACCGCGGAGGGCGTGGACCTGGTGCGGCTGGAGGCGCTCGCCGCGGGTGGCGTCCGGTTCGTCGGCAGCGACACGACGCACGTCTTCTGCACGCCGACCTGCCGCACCACCCGCCGCCTGACCCGGCAGCACGAGGTGCACTTCCGATCCGAACGAGCGGCCAGGCAAGCCGGGTACCGGCCGTGCCTCGTCTGCCGCCCGATCGCCGAGGTCGCCGCCTGACCGCCGGGCGGCGCTGGTGGCTCCCGAGTTGCCGAAACCGAGCCCGAGCGGACAGCGCGGGAGAGCGCCGATGGAATGGGCCGCGGGCCGGGGCAGGTTCGCGAGGCGCATGGACCTAGGGGAGATCGGGATCTGGAGCGGCCGTCTGCGCGGCGCGGCCCCGGCGGCAGCTGTCGACGCGGCCAAGCGAATCGAGGCGCTCGGGTTCGGGACCGCCTGGCTGTCGAGCGGAGCGCCGGGCCAGCTGGAGCAGGTGCGTGCGCTGGTGGGCGGCACCTCGACGCTGACGGTCGCGACCGGCATCCTGAACGTGTACACCGAGGCCGATCCCGCGAAGACCGCCGCGACCTTCCACGAGATCGATGTTGCGAACCCGGGCCGCGTGTTACTCGGCATCGGCATCGGACATGCGCAGAGCCTCCCGGCGGGCGCCTACGGGCCGCCGCTGCCGACGATCGGCCGCTACCTCGATCAGCTGGATGCAGCGCCCAACCCGGTGCCGGTCGAGCGTCGCGCGCTCGCGGCGCTGCGGCCCAGGATGCTGCGGCTCTCCAAGGAGCGGTCGCTCGGTGCTCATCCCTATCTGACCTCGCCCGCGCACACCCGCGAGGCGCGCGAGATCCTCGGAGCGGATTCGCTGCTCGCCCCCGAGCAGGGCGTCGTGCTGGAAACGGATCCCACGCGCGCCCGTGCCGTTGCGCGGCTCCATCTGGGGCGGTACCTGACCCTGACCAACTACGTGAACAGCTTCCGTCACCTCGGCTTCGGCGATGCCGACTTCGAGCACGACGGCAGCGATCGCCTCGTCGACGAGATCATCGCGTGGGGGGACCTCGAGGCGATCGCCGCTCGCGTGCGCGCCCATCTCGCGGCGGGCGCCACCCACGTCGCCCTGCAGGTACTGACCGAGACGCCCGACGAGTTCCCGGTTGCCGCCTGGGAGCGGCTGGCCGGCGAGTTGCTGCGCTGATCTTCCCCCAGGGG
>JBAPVZ010000363.1:0-9515 GCA_049283435.1 Candidatus Dormiibacterota bacterium | reverse complement strand
TGGACTGGGAGCCGGTGACGGGCCTGTGGTGGGCCGACGTCGACCTGCCGGGGGGGTTCGAGCACGGGGGCGTGTCGGTGCTCTCCGACGCCGAGCTCTTCGGCCGGCTCCGCCGCGCCCAGACGCGGACGTCACGAGGGGCCCGCCCGCCGGCGAAGGTGCAGCTGGAGTTCCAGCCCGGCGAGCTCGTCGTCCACGTCGACCACGGCGTCGGCCGCTTCACCGGCATGCGCCTCCTGGACACCCAGGACGAGGACGGGAGGCCCCTCCAGCGCGAGTACCTGGAGCTCGAGTATGCGGAGGGCGACAAGCTGTTCGTCCCGGTCGAGAACCTGGACCGGATCCAGAAGTATCTCGGCGGGGGCGACGGCTCGCCCGTCCTGCACCGCCTCGGCAACGGCGACTGGGAGCGGGCGCGAGCCCGGGCCAAGAAGAACGCGGAGGACGTCGCCGAGGATCTGCTGCGCATCTACTCGCAGCGCGAGGCGCGTCCCGGCTACGCGTTCGCACCCGACACCCCCTGGCAGGAGGAGCTGGAGCGCCGCTTCGCCTACGAGGAGACGCCCGACCAGCTCCGTGCGCTCAGCGAGATCAAAGCGGACATGGAGTCGGACCGGCCGATGGATCGGCTCCTCTGCGGCGACGTCGGGTTCGGCAAGACCGAGATCGCCCTGCGCGCCGCGTTCAAGGCGGTGATGAGCGGCAAGCAGGTCGCGCTGCTCGCGCCGACGACGATCCTCGTCCAGCAGCATTTCCAGGTCTTCACCGAGCGCCTCCAGGGCATGCCGGTGACGGTCGAGGTGCTCTCCCGGTTCCGGACCGAGGACGAGCAGAAGCGAACGCTCTCCGGGGTCAAGGCGGGGGCCGTCGACATCGTGATCGGCACCCACATGCTGCTGCAGAAGGATCTGCGCTTCAAACGGCTCGGGCTGCTCATCATCGACGAGGAGCAGCGGTTCGGCGTCATGCAGAAGGAACGGCTGAAGCGGCTGCGCACGAACCTCGACGTGCTCTCGCTGTCGGCGACCCCGATCCCGCGCACGCTGCACATGGCGGTCAGCGGGATCCGCGACATGAGCGTCGTGCAGACGCCGCCCGAGGATCGCCAGCCGATCAAGACCTACGTCACCGCGGACGACGACGAGGTCGTGCGCGAGGTGATCGAGCGGGAGCTGGCCCGCGACGGCCAGGTCTACTTCCTGCACAACCGGGTACGCACGATCCAGCGGGCGAAGCAGCGACTCGAGCAGCTCGTGCCGCGCGCGCGGGTGATCGTCGGACACGGGCAGATGGAGGAGGATCAGCTCGCGCGCGTGATGGTCGAGTTCTCGGCCCACCGGGCGGACGTGCTCTGTTGCACGACGATCATCGAGAACGGGCTCGACATCCCGAACGTGAACACGCTGGTCGTCGACCGTGCGGAGCGGTTCGGCCTCTCGCAGCTCTACCAGCTGCGCGGTCGCGTCGGTCGCTCCGGCAAGCGCGCCTACGCGTACTTCATGTACGACCCCAAGCGCTCACTGACGGAGGCCGCGGACCGCCGGCTCGACGTGATGTCGGGCCTGCACGAGCTCGGTCAGGGGTTCAAGATCGCGCTCCGCGACCTGGAGATCCGCGGCGCCGGCAACCTGCTGGGCACCGAACAGCACGGCGCGATCGCGGCCGTCGGCTTCGAGATGTACCTGCAGATGCTCCAGCAGTCGGTCGCCAAGCTGCGCTCGGGGAGCGAGGAGGAGGCGGTCGCCGACGTGCTCCACACGCCGGAGCTGCAGCTCGACCTGCCGCTCGACCACTTCGTGCCCCGAAGCTTCATCCGTGACGAGCGGCTGCGGCTCGATGCCTACCGCCAGCTTGCCGCAGCCGACGACGAGGCCGAGCTGGACCAGGTGCTGCGCTCGCTGCGCGATCGCTACGGTCCGCCCCCGACGCAGCTCGACAACCTGGTGTACTCGCTGCGGATCAAGCTGCTCGGCCAGCGCCTCGGGATGCGCTCGGTGGTCGCCGACGGCCACGACATCGTGCTCCGCGTCGACCCGGAGCGGCTGCTCGACGTGGAGGTGCTGGAACGCGAATTCAGCGGCCGGCTCCGCGTGCGCCCGAACCGGCTCCTGCTGCGCCGGCAGGGGGACGGCTGGCGCAACGACCTGCTGCGTCTGCTGGAGTCGATACGGGACCTGTATGCGAAGGCCACGGCGGCGCCCCCGGCCGCCGCGGCCACGGAGACGGCGGGAATGCGTAGGGTGGGCGCGTGACCGATGCCTGACGAGGTGGGGGAGCGGCCCTATCCCGACGGAGTCGGCGCCGTCTTCGAGATCGTGCGCCGGCTGCGGGCGCCTGACGGGTGCCCGTGGGACCGCGAGCAGACGCATCGGTCGCTGCGGCCCTACCTCCTCGAGGAGGCCTACGAGTTCCTGGAGACGATCGATCGCGGCGAGGACGACGGCAAGATGCGCGAGGAGCTCGGCGACGTGCTGCTGCAGGTCGCGATGCATGCCGCGATCGCCGAGGAGCAGGGTCGTTTCGACGCCGCTCAGGTGTCCGAAGGCGTCGCCGCGAAGATGGTCTCGCGGCATCCCCACGTCTTCGGCGACGTCCAGGTGTCGGGCGCCGCGGAGGTGCTCCGCAACTGGGAGGCCAACAAGGCGGCGGACGCTGCGAAGGAGGGCCGGGGGGAGGAGCTCGTGCTCGACCGGGTGCCGGCCACGCTGCCCGCCCTGGCCTGGACCTACAACATGCAGAAGCGGTCGGCGCGCGTCGGCTTCGAGGCCCCCAGCGGCCCCCGGGACGATCCCGCCGAGGCGGTCGCGGAGGCCGCGCACGCACTGTCGGGAGCGGCGCCGGGGGCGGCGGCGGAGTCGGCCGTCGGGGATCTCCTGCTGCAGGCGGTGACGCTGGCGCGGAGGCTGCAGGTGAATCCCGAGGACGCGCTGCGCGGCGCCGGTCAGCGCTACCGGGACCGCTTCGCGCGGATGGACGCGGCCCTGCGGGAGGGGGGTAGGTCGTATCGCGAGCTGCCGCCCGACGCGGTCGCCGAGGCGTGGCAGGAAGCGGGCGACCAAGAATAAGGAAGGGACGGTCGCCGAGTGCCGGCGAGCGGTCGTCATCGCGCCGATGCAGGAGTCCGGTCGCCGGCGTTCGGCCCTCTCGGATGTGGTCGAATGGCAGCCTGGGCCGCCGTCCCGGCGGTCCGCGAGGTCGGAGGAACGGAGGTGAGGATGACAGGGCGCGAACCAGGCTTCGCGATCAACGGGTTGAGCAGCGGCCAGGCGGTCGCGCTGCCGTCGTCGACAGGAGGTGTGCGATGAGCGACGAGCCCTGGCGGCTGAGTGTGTTCGGCGACGAGGTCGCGATCGACCTGGAGGAGCAGTGCGCAGCGCTGCGAGCTCGTGAGATCCCCGGTGTCGAGCTGCGCAGCGCGTGGGGTGTCAACGTGTCCGACTTCGACGCCGCGCAGCTCGAGCGTGCGGCGGCGGTCCTGCGTGACACCGGGATCGAGGTCTCGGCGATCGGCTCGCCGCTCGGCAAGGTGCCCGCGGAGGAGGACCCGGCGGCCGAGGTCGACCGCGTCCGGCGCTCCTTTGACGCCGCGGTCCGCCTCGGCACCCGGCAGGTTCGGGTCTTCTCCTATTTTGTCGAGGGCCGGTACGCGGAGCTGCGCGACACCGTGCTGCGCCGGGTCGCCGCGCTGGCCCGGGAAGCGGAGCGGCGCGAGCTGCTGCTCGTCATGGAGAACGAGAGCTACCTGTACGGGGATCTGCCCGAGCGCTGCCTCGACGTGCTGGAGACGGTCGGCTCGCCAGCGTTGCGGTTCGCGTTCGACCCCGCGAACTTCGTGCAGTGCGGAATCCGGCCCATCGTGGAGGCGTGGCCTCGCTTGCGTCCCTTCACCGTGCACGTGCACATCAAGGATGCGGTCGCCGTCGATCGCTCCGGCCTGCCGCCCTACCCGGCGGAGGTGCCCGGCGAGCGACTGATGTCGTCGGTGCGCCCGGCCGGCGAGGGCGAGGGCGGCATTCGCGAGCTGTTGCAAGCGCTGCGGGCGGACGACTACGGAGGACGGCTGACTCTGGAGCCGCACCTCGCCGGGCGCTATCCGGACCTCGACGGCCCCGGGCGGCTCGACGTCGCGGTCGGCGCCCTCCGCCGCCTGCTCGGTGAGGTCAGATCCGGAACGGCCGGACAGTGACCGCGCGCCGCCGGTGGCGCCGGGCCGATGTACGTTGCACGGAGCGGGACCTCCGGATGCTATAGTCGCCGCGAGCGCACGACCCACACCATCCCACCCCACGTCGGAGCACTACATCCCATGCGCGCATCACGTCGAACACGGCGCTTGCCGTACCTGCCCACTGGCTGGCGCGTTCGCATCCCGGTCCAGCTCTCCCGCGAGAACATCGTCCTGCTCGTCGTCGCGGTGGCGCTGGTCTGGATGAGCTGGTCGCTCGTCCAGGAGCTCGGCCTCAACCATCAGCTGAGCGCGCAGAAGGCGCAGCTCGCCCAGCAGAACGCCCAGATCGCGGCGCAGAACCGCTACGCGCGTCAGGACGTGAGGAATGTCTCATCGGGCGGCTGGGACGAGGAGCAGGCGCGCACCGACGGCTATGCACGGCCCGGCGAGCGGGTGCTGATCGTGAGCACCCCGGCGGCTCCGCAGGCGGTCGCGCCACCGCCTCGCAAGCAGGCGCAGAACCCGTTCCAGGGCTTCTGGGACTGGCTCACGGGCAGCTCGCCGAGCTGAGTTTGGATCCGGCTCAGCTTGCTTGCGTCGGGGAAGGCGCGCTTCGGTATACTGGCGCGGCGAGGTAGAGCAATTGGCAGCTCGTCGGGCTCATAACCCGAAGGTTGCAGGTTCGAGTCCTGCCCTCGCAACCATCTTTCGAACGCAAGAGGGCCGTCCTTCGGGGCGGTCCTTTTTTCGTCTGCGGGCAGTCGCACGGTGGCGGCGGCCGGCGCCGGCCGGACTCCCGGCCGCCGGCTGCCGTACAGTGCTCGCAACGCCCCGCGCTGCGGGTCGCGAGTCCCCTGTTCGCGTCGGGAGGTCGCTGCATGAAGCTGTCACACGTGCCGCTCCGGCTCGCCGCCGGCGCGTTCATCCTCAACTCGGGTCTCGAGAAGAGTTCCGCCGGCGCGGAGCAGGCGGACATGCTGCACGGGTTTGCCAAGGGTCCATACCCGTTCGTCGGCGACCTGGAGCCGAAGCAGTTCGCGGACCTGCTCTCCAAGGGGGAGATGGCGCTCGGCGCCGGCCTGCTGCTGCCGATCGTGCCGAGCGGCCTCATCGGCCTCGCGCTGACCGCCTTCGCCTCATCGCTGGTCGGCCTCTACCTGAAGACGCCCGGACTGCGCAAGGAGGGGAGCCTGGCGCCGACGCAGCAGGGCATCGCGATCGCGAAGGACACCTGGCTCCTCGCGATCGGACTGGCGCTCGTCTTCGACTCCTTCGGCCGCCGCCGGCACCGCTGACCGGGTTCTCCGCGCTCGGTAGACTGGATGCCCCTCGGCGCGGTAGCTCAGGCGGTTAGAGCGACGGACTCATAACCCGTAGGTCGGTGGTTCGAGCCCACCCCGCGCCACCAATGCCATCGCTGCTCACGACCCCCGCGGACCTGCCCCGGCGCCTGCGGTCGCCGCCCGCGCGGTCGCTGGCCGGAGCCGAGCCGCCGGCCTGGGATCGGGGCCGTCCGATCCTCGTCGCCCTGAGTGGGGGGCCGGACTCGACGGCGCTGCTCCTCTGGCTGCTCGCCGAGCGAGTAGCGGTCGCCGCCGCCCACTTCGACCACCGGCTGCGCCCGGAGTCGCCGGCCGAGGCCGAGCTCGTGGAGCGGCTCTGCGCTGGGCTGGGCGTGCCGCTCGCGGTCGGGCATCGCACGAAGCCGATGCCGAGGAGCGGATCCCAGGAGGCGGCGGCACGAGCGCTGCGCCACCAATTCCTGCGCCAGGCCGCGGCACGGTTCGGGGCGAGCCGGATCGCGATCGCGCACACGGCGGACGACGTCGTCGAGGGGGTGCTCCTGCACCTGCTTCGCGGCAGCGCCCTCCCGGGTCTGCGCGGGATGCCGCCGGAGCGCGGACCGATCGTGAGGCCGCTCCGCCATACCTGGCGGGTCGAGGTCGAGCGTTACCTGGCGGCGCTCGGCGTGGAGCCGTCGCGAGACCCGACGAACGACGATCCGGGGCATGGCGCTCGCGCTCGCGCGCGTCACAGCCTGCTCCCGGCGATCGAGCGCTCCCGCCCTGGTATCCGCGAGCGCCTCCGGCGGGTCGCCGATCGCGCGGTGCGATGGACGGACGAGCTGGAGGGGCGGGCGCGGGCCTGCGGCGGCGACCGGGCGCGGCTGCTCGGCGAACCGGCAGCGGTGAGATTCGAAGCCTACCGCCAGCTGCACGGCGGGCTGCCGGCGCTCGGGCGCCGCCAGCTGGAGGCGATCGACCGGCTCGTCGTCGGGGGACGGACGGGCACCGGTCTCGACCTCCCCGGAGGGCGGCTCTGGGTCGATCGCGATGCGGTGCGCCTGCTGCCTGCCGCTCACGAGCCGTCACCGATGCCGCAGGTCGCCGTCCACGACTGCCCCGGCTGCGCCTGCCCGCTCTCCGAAGGGGTGCACCTCGCCCCGGAGCTCGATCCGACGGAGCTGCGGGTCGCGCGGCGCCGTCCCGGGCTGCGGCTGCGACGGGCCGCGGGCGCCGGCACGCGCAAGCTCCAGGACCTGCTCGTCGACGCCCACGTCCCGCGTCGTGACCGTGACCGGCTGCCGCTCCTGCTGCTCGGGCCGGAGGGACCCGAGCAGGTGCTCGTTTGGGTGCCGGGCGTCGCGCGCGACCGCGCGCTGACCGTCTCGCCGGCGCTGCCGGGCCGGCATGTGGGGCTCTGCTGAAGACGGCGATGAGCCGCGATCGAAGAGCGCGGTGAGGCGCGATCGAAGAGCGCGGTGAGCCGCGACCCCGGGGCCGCCGGAGGCAGCGCCGTTGGCCGGCGGTCGAGCGAAAATCGGGATGGTACTATCGAGGCTCACCAACCTTGAGGAGTTCCAACCCTTGAACCGTATCCCGCGCAATGGCATCTTTCTGCTCGCGCTCGCGATCATTTGCGGCGTGCTGTTCTGGTTCCTCTACCAGTCGATCCAGAACGGCAGTAGAAGCACGGACTGGTCCTATTCGAAGGCGCTCAACCAGGCGAACGCCGGCCAGGTCAAGTCGGCCCAGATCAGCGACACCTCGGCGACCCTGACCGACCAGAGCGGCAGCCAGCACAACGTCAACCTGGTCACCAACGACAACGGGCTCTTCGTCAACACGCTGGCGAAGGACAAGGTCGACGTCAGCGGCAGCTCGAGCAGCGGCACGAGCTGGCTGCAGGTGATCCTGCCGAACCTGATCCTGCTCGTCCTGATCGGCGCCTTCATGTGGTACATCCTTCGCCAGACCCAGAGCGGCAACAACCAGGCGATGTCGTTCGGGCGATCGCGGGCCCGCATGATCTCCGGTGACAAGCCGCAGGTGTCCTTCGCCGACGTCGCCGGGGTCGACGAGGCGAAGCAGGAGCTGAGCGAGGTCGTCGAGTTCCTGAAATATCCCGAGAAGTTCGTCGCGCTCGGCGCGAAGATCCCGAAGGGCGTCCTGCTCGTCGGATCCCCCGGCACCGGCAAGACGCTGCTCGCGAAGGCCGTCGCCGGCGAGGCCGGGGTGCCGTTCTTCAGCATCTCCGGCTCGGAGTTCGTGGAGATGTTCGTCGGCGTCGGCGCGAGCCGCGTCCGCGACCTCTTCGACCAGGCGAAGAAGAACAGCCCCTGCATCGTCTTCGTGGACGAGATCGACGCGGTCGGCCGCCAGCGCGGTGCCGGCCTCGGCGGCGGCCACGACGAGCGCGAGCAGACGCTGAACCAGCTGCTGGTCGAGATGGACGGCTTCGACACCAACACCCACGTCATCGTGATCGCGTCGACGAACCGCCCCGACGTGCTCGACCCGGCGCTGCTGCGCCCCGGTCGCTTCGACCGTCACGTCACACTCGACCGGCCCGACATCCGGGGCCGCCGGCAGATCCTGGACGTGCACGCGCGCAACAAGCCGCTGGACTCGACGGTCGACCTCGACGTGCTCGCCCGCCAGACGCCCGGGTTCAGCGGCGCCGATCTGGCGAACCTGATCAACGAGGCGGCGATCCTCGCCGCTCGGCACAACAAGAAGACGATCGGCATGCCCGAGCTCGAGGAGTCGATCGCTCGCGTCATCGCCGGTCCGGAGCGCAAGAGCCGCCGGATCTCCGACCGCGAGAAGGAGATCATCGCGTACCACGAGGTCGGCCACGCGCTCGTCATGCGCGCGCTCCCGCTGTCCGATCCCGTCCACAAGGTGACGATCATCAGCCGCGGCATGGCGCTCGGCTGGACGATGAGCCTGCCCGACGAGGACCGGTACCTCGTCAGCAGGGAGGAGCTCAAGCAGCAGATCGCCGGCATCATGGGCGGTCGCGTCTCCGAGGAGGTCGTGTTCGGCGACATCACGAGCGGCGCCGAGAACGACATCCAGAAGGCGACCCAGCTGGCGCGGCGCATGGTCACGCAGTGGGGCATGAGCGAACGCGTCGGCACCGTGATGATGGGCACCAAGGAGGAGCTCGTCTTCCTCGGGCGCGACCTCGGCGAGCAGCGCAACTACTCGGACGAGCTGGCGGCGGTGATCGACGAGGAGATCAAGTCCATCATCGGCCAGGCTTACGACACGGCGAAGAAGATCCTGATCGAGCTGCGACCGCAGATGGACAGGGTCGTCGAGCGGCTGAAGGTCATCGAGACGATCGACGCCAAGGAGCTGGAGGCGATCGTCGCCGGTGCGGACGTCTCGCCGGTCGCGAAGGAGGTGTCGTAGGGACGGGCGCTCCATTCGCGTCCGCCGCCTTGGCGCCGGCGACCGCTGACAGCTGGACTGTCGCCAGACCCACGCTACGGGCCCCGAGCGTGAGCGAACGCTGCCGAGTTGTGTCGGCACTGGTATCATGAGCATTCGTTTTGGCCTGTGCTCTCACCCGGCCGGCCAGGGCGCATAAAATCTCCTAGGGGGCTTTGTAATTTGTCCGACGACGCTGCGGTCATGACCGAGGAGCGCGATGCTTCGGAAATGACCATGGAGGACTTCCTCCGGACCGACGAGGACGCGTTCGGTACACCTAAGCACGGTGACATCGTGGACGGTGTCGTCGTGCGTGTGGATGCCGACGAGGTGCTCGTCGACATCGGAGCCAAGGCCGAAGGCACCATCTCCGGCAAGGAGCTGGGCTTCCGGGGCGATCCAGACACCGAGCTGTCGCCGGGGGATCGGCTAAAGGTCTTCGTCCTCCAGCCCGAGAACGACGAGGGTAACGTCGTCCTCAGCCTGCGCCGGGCCAGGGCGGAGACGACCTGGCTCGAGGCGGCCGAGAAGCAGGAGGCCAGCGAGACGCTCAACGCCGACGTGCGTGAGCAGAACAAGGGCGGCCTGATCGTCAACGTGCTCGGGCTCCGCGGGTTCCTGCCGTC
>JBAPVZ010000362.1:0-1503 GCA_049283435.1 Candidatus Dormiibacterota bacterium | reverse complement strand
CCGTCGTCCCTGTGCCGGGTGCACGTCGTGCAGGCTGGTCAGGACGGAGGCCTTGAACGCACGGCGATCGCTCTCGCCGAGCGCGTCATAGAGCCAGCGATTGCCGTGCGACAGAAGCCACCGCCAGTGGGCCTCCGGTCCCGCGATCGGCAGCGACAGCTCGACTTCGGTGTGGGCGACGACCTGCAGGTCGGCTTCCCCGGCGAGCTCTTCCCAGGATCGTGGGTCGCCCCGCATGCCTTCCGGCACGGGCACCCGAGCTGCAAAGCCGGCGAAGATCTCGCCGTAGCTGCGCCACCAACCACCATCGTCGCTTGGCCCGGGCGTCGAGAAGACGGCTGCTCCGCCCGGCCGCAGCACGCGCGCGACCTCTCGCAGCGCTCCGACGCGATCGGGCAGGGTGTGCAACACGAAGCCGGCCAGCACCGAGTCGAAGGACTGGTCGGGCAGGTCGAGCGCGCGCGCGTCGAGCAGCCTGGCCACCACGTTCGGGAGGCGCAAACGCTCGACTCTCGCGACCATCGCCGGCGCGAGGTCGCCGGCGACGACCGAGCCGGCCGGCCCGACGGCGACCGAAGCGGCGATCGTGATCGCACCCGCCCCCGCGCCGAGATCGAGCACCTGGTCGCCGGGAGCGAGGGCCGCCCACTCGACCAGGCGACGGCCGAAGGTCGCGAAGAACGGCACCGCCTCGTCGTAGCGGCCGGCAACGCGCTGAAAGAGGCCGGCGGTGAAGTCGGACACGCGGCGCAGTTTCGCGAGGCGGCACCTCAGTGTCAATGGCGCCAGACGTTGACCGCGGCGATGGTGACACGCAAGATGGGTTCCGCCCGCAGGCGCGGAGGGCTCCCGCTCTCGAGTCCTTGCCGGCACCCGGCTGCCGTAACCTCGGCGTCCGGGGCCGGGCAAGAGCCCCGCGAGACAATCATGGCAGTCGAGACGCATTCGTTCCAGGACGACGGCGGCATTCCCAACTCGCCGCTGCCGGTCCTGCTGTATCGCGACGTGGAGCAGGCCGGTGACCCGGCCGCTTGCGAGGCGATGTTCGCCGAGCACGGCTGGCTCGGCGCCTGGCGAGACGGGATCTTCCCGTTCCATCACTTCCACTCGACCGCGCATGAGGTGCTCGGCATCGTCGAGGGGTCCGCGACGGTGATGCTCGGCGGCCCGCGCGGCACCTCGTTCGAGGTGCGCCGCGGGGACGTGCTCGTGCTTCCCGCCGGTACCGGACACCGCAATCTCGGGTCGAGTCCCGAACTGCTCGTTGTCGGCGCCTACCCCGACGGCATGTCGTGGGACCTGCGCCGCGGCGATCCGGGTGAGCATGCGCAGGTGCTGAGAAACATCCGCGCCGTTCCGCTCCCCCGCACCGACCCGGTCGGCGGCGACACGGGGCCACTTCTCGACCGGTGGCCGGATGGGCTCTGAACAGGTGGTCCTGCCGCGCTGGGAGGAGCTTCGAGGGCATGAACTTTGATTTCATCGCCTGATCCACCTCCTGGC
>JBAPVZ010000361.1:0-6071 GCA_049283435.1 Candidatus Dormiibacterota bacterium | reverse complement strand
GCGACGGCGGCGAACGTCTCGTACGTGCCCTGGAGGATGCCCTGGGTCCCGATGTAGATCCAGGAGCCGGCCGTCATCTGGCCGTACATCGTGAGGCCGAGCGCTTCCAGGCGGCGGAACTCCTCCCACGTCGCCCACTCGGGCACCAGATGCGAGTTCGCGATGAGGACGCGCGGGGCCCATTCGTGCGTCTGGAAGACGCCGACCGGCTTGCCCGACTGCGCCAGCAGCGTCTCGTCGCCGCGCAGCTCGCGCAGCGTGCGCACGATCGCGTCGAACGCTTCCCAGCTCCGCGCGGCCCGCCCCGAGCCGCCGTAGACGACGAGCCGCTCCGGATGCTCGGCGACCTCTGGGTCGAGGTTGTTCATGAGCATCCGCATCGCCGCCTCCTGGGGCCAGCCGAGGCAGGTGCGCTCCGACCCCCGGGGCGCGCCCACGACGCGTCCAGGAGGCGTCCCCGAACCGTTCGTTTCCGAGCTGCCCATCGCCGACGCCCTCCAATGCCGGTCGCCCGCCCCCCGCGAGCACGGCATGTAACACTACGGCCCGGCGGGGTGGCGCGGCAGCCGGCGGCGGCGTCCGCCCGGAACGCAGAGAGGACACGCGAATGACAGGTAGTTCGACGGGGACGCGCGAGCCGGGGAGTGGCGGGCTCGGCATCGAGCAACGCTCGATCGATGTGATCCCGGAGGCGGAGCGTCACGGGTCGGTGCGCAGCCTGTTCACGCTCTGGTTCGCCGCCAACATGCAGATCACGACGATCGTGACCGGCGCCCTCGGCGTCGCGCTCGGGCTCCCGCTGCCCTGGGCCCTCGTCGCGCTACTCGTCGGCAACCTGTTCGGCGGCATCTTCATGGCGCTGCACTCGGCGCAGGGCCCGAAGCTCGGGATACCGCAGATGATCCAGAGCCGCGCGCAGTTCGGGTTCTACGGCGCGATCCTCCCGCTCTGCCTCGTGCTGCTGATGTATCTCGGCTTCTTCGCGAGCAGCGCGGTGCTCGGCGGCAACGCGCTGGCGGGCCTCACCGGGTGGAGTCCCGACGTCTGCATTGCGCTCGTCTCCGCCGCCTGCACCGTCCTCAGCGTCTACGGCTACCGGCTGATCCACGCGTACGAGCGCTGGCTGAGCCTCGTCGCGGCGATCGTGTTCGCGGTGCTCACGGTGGAGCTGCTCGTGCACCATGCGCTGGGCGGCGCGTGGCACGGCGGTGGCGTGACGGTCGGCACGTTCCTGCTCGTGGTCGCGATCGCGGCGACCTGGCAGATCACCTACGCGCCCTACGTCGCCGACTATTCGCGCTACCTGCCGAGCCGGACCGGCATCGGCGCCGCGTTCTGGTGGACTTACGGCGGCTGCGTGCTCGCGTCGGTGTGGATGATGTGGCTCGGCGCCGCGGTGACCGCACTGATCGCTCCCAAGGGCGCCGGCGTCGCCGACATCGTCGGTCTCGCGCCCGCCCATCTCGGCGATCCCGTCGCCGTCGTGCTCGTGCTCGGCGTGATCGCGGCAAACGTGCTGAACCTCTACGGGATGTTCATGTCGGCGACGACGACCCTGACCGCGCTGCGGCCCCTCGCCGTGCATCGAGGAGTGCGCGCTGCGTTCGTCCTCGTCGCCGCGATCGTCGGCACGGCGGTCGCGATCGCCGGGCGCGGCAACTTCGTCGAGAACTACAGCAACTTCATCCTCTTCCTGGCCTACTTCCTCGTTCCCTGGACCGCGATCAACCTGGTCGACTTCTATGCCGTTCGCCGAGAGCGCTACGACCTGGCGGCGATCTTCGATCCTGCCGGTCGCTACGGAAGGGTCAGCTGGCGGGCGATGGTCGCCTACTTCGGCGGCGTGCTGGTCGAGATCCCGTTCATCAACTCGACGTTCTTCATCGGCCCGCTCGTCGCGCACCTGGGCGGCGCCGACATCTCCTGGATTCTCGGCCTGCTGGTCGCCGGCGGGCTCTACTACCTGCTGATGACGCAGATCGAGCCGCGCATCGCGGCGGTCCAGTCATGACGCCGCTCGAGCTGACCGGCGCGCCGCTGTCGGCGGCCGAGGTCGAGGAGGTCGCCCGCGAGGGCCGCCCGGTCCAGCTCGGCGCCGCGGCGGTGGACGCGCTGGCGGCCGGCCGCGCGATCGTCGACGAGCTCGCGCGCGGCCAGACCCCCGCCTATGGCGTCTCCACCGGGTTCGGCGCGCTCGCCCGCCGTTCCATCCCACCCGAGCTGCGGGCACAGCTCCAGCGATCGCTCGTCCGCTCGCACGCGGCGGGCATGGGATCCGTCGTCGAGCCCGAGGTCGTGCGTGCCATGCAGGTGCTGCGGCTGCGGACGCTGTGCACGGGCAGGACCGGCGTGCGACCCCTCGTCGCCGATTCGCTCGCCGCGCTGCTCAACGCCGGCATCGTGCCGGCGGTCCGCGAGCACGGGTCACTCGGCTGCAGTGGCGATCTCGCACCGCTCGCCCACGCCGCACTCGTGCTGATCGGCGAGGGGGAGGTGCTCGACGACCGCGGCGCCGCGGTGCCGGCCGGACCCGCGCTGGAGGCGGCGGGTCTGGAGCCGATCGAGCTGCTGGCGAAGGAGGGCTTGGCGCTCATCAACGGCACCGACGGCATGCTCGGCATGCTCGTGCTCGCCTGCACCGACTTCGAGCGCCTCCTGCGGACGGCCGACGTCACGGCCGCGCTGTCGGTCGAGGCGCTGCTCGGCACCGACCGCGCGTTCGGTCCCGAGGTGCAGGACCTGCGGCCGCACCCCGGCCAGGGCGCGAGCGCGAGGAACCTGTTGCGGCTGCTCGCCACCTCAGGGATCGTCGCCTCGCATCGATTCGGCGACGACCGCGTGCAGGACGCCTACTCGCTGCGCTGCGCGCCCCAGGTCGCCGGCGCCGCGCGGGACACGCTCGACCACGCTCGGCTGGTTGCGGAGCGGGAGCTGGCGTCGGCGATCGACAACCCGGTCGTGCTGCCGGATGGACGGGTGGAGTCGAACGGGAACTTCCACGGCGCACCGGTCGCGTTCGTCTGCGACTTCCTCGCCATCGCCGCCGCCGAGGTGGGGTCGATCGCAGAGCGCCGCACCGACCGGTTGCTGGACCGGGCGCGCTCGGAGGGCCTGCCCGCCTTCCTCGCCGACGATCCGGGCGTCGACTCGGGGCTCATGCTCGGGCAGTACACGCAGGCGGCGATGGTGGCGGAGAACCGCCGGCTCGCCGCGCCCGCGTCGGTCGATTCGATTCCGACGTCGGCGATGCAGGAGGACCACGTGTCGATGGGATGGGCAGCGGCGCGCAAGTTGCGGCAGGCGCTCACGAACCTGCGGGGGATCCTCGCGATCGAACTCGTCGCGGCGGCGCGCGGCGTCGAGCTGCGAGGCCCGCTGCAGCCGGCCCCCGGCACCGGCGCCGCGCTGCGGGAGCTGCGCGAGACGGTGCCCGGCTCGGGCCCCGATCGCTACCTCTCGCCGGAGCTGCGCGCGGCCGAGGTGCTGCTCGGGTCGGGCCGCCTGGTGGCCGCGGTCGAAGCGGCGATCGGCCCGCTCGACTGACGCTCCAGGCTCAGCGCCCGGCGGCGAAGTAGCGGCGCGCCGTCTCGGCGAAGATCTCGCCATAGGCGAGGAGGTCCGCCACCTCCACGTATTCGTCCACCTGGTGCGCGATCCACTTGCCGCCCGGCCCGCAGGTGACGAGGGGGATCCCGGCCTCGGCGAACAGGATCGTGCCGTCGGTCGCGCCGGGCACGCCGCCGAGCGCCGCGTCGTGACCGAGGATCAGGCGATGGGCGGCGAGTGCGGCCTGTACGAGCGGCTCCTCCTCCCGCGTCTCCGTCGGCGGCCGGTCGTCGATGACCGACAGCGACAGCTCGGGCAGGAGCTGCGCCCGCAGCTCGGCGAGCAGCGCCGCGTGGTCGGTCGCCGGCGTCGTGCGGACGTCGATGCCGGCCCAGGCGCGGTCCGGGATGACGTTGAGCTGCGCCGGCCGGCCGGCGTCGAGGACGGTCGGCGTCAGGTAATCCCAGCCCAGGTAGCGGTGTTCGCCGTTGCGCACCTGGACTCCGCGCTGCACGTTCTGGACCCGCAGCAGGTACTCGGCGAGTGGCGGGATCGGATTGTGCCCGTGCTGCGGCATCGCGCCGTGCGCCATCCGGCCCGACGCCTCGATCTGCAGCCGCAGCGCTCCCTTCTGCGCGACGCACACCTCGCCGCCCTCGGGCTCACAGATCAGGGCCGCGTCGATGCCCGCTGCCCGGCCGCGGCGCACGAAGTCGCGGACGCCGAGCATCATGCCCTCCTCGTCGGCCAGGGCGGCGACGACGAGCCGGCCCGCAAAGCCTTCGCGGTGGAGCGCGTCGGCCGCGAACAGCATCGCCGCGACGCCGCCCTTCATGTCCGCCGCCCCGCGGCCGTAGAGGCGGCCCGCGTCGACGTCGCCGCCGAACGGGTCGTGCTTCCAGGCGCCCGGATCCCCCTCGGTGACGACGTCGGTGTGGCCCTCGAAGAGCAGCGTCGGTCCCGCTCCCCGGCCCTCCAGGATCGCGATCACGTTCGGCCGCCCGGGCGCCGCCTCCTCGACGATCGGCTGCCATCCGAACCGGCGCATCTGCTGCGCGACGAGGTCGGACGCCGGCTGCTCCGTGCTGCCCCGCTCGGGATCGTGCACGCTGCGGGCGCGCAGCAAGGCGCGGGTGAACGCGAGCAGCGCATCGCCGTCGACGCCAGGCATGCCGGTGAGACTACAGCCAGGCCGAGTGGGAGGTGCGCCCCCGTGCGTATGGTGAGATCGATGGCACTCAAACCAGGCGATCAGGCACCCACGTTTCGACTTCCCGACCAGGACGGCACGGCGGTGTCGCTCGGCGACTTCGCGGGGCGCAAGCTGCTGCTCTACTTCTATCCGAAGGACGACACGCCGGGGTGTACGACCGAGGCCTGCCAGTTCAACGATGCCCGCCAGCGGTTCGTCGACCGCGGTGTCGCGGTCATCGGCGTTTCGGCGGACGACGGCGAGAGCCACCGCCGGTTCCGCGCGAAGTACGGCCTGGAGTTCCCGCTGCTCAGCGACGACGGCGGTCAGGTCGCGACCACGTATGGCGCCTGGGGAGAGAAGACGTACGGAGAGCAGACTTTCACCGGCGTCCTGCGCTCGACGTTTCTGATCGACGAGCAGGGCCGCATCGAGCAGGCCTGGTACGACGTCGCCCCGGACGGTCACCCGGAGGCGATCCTGGCGGGCATCTGATCCGGATCTTCTCGTGGGTCGGGCGCGGCGAGTCGGAGGCGGCTCGCGGCGTCCGGCTGCGCTCGACGAAACGGATGTCACACGAAGCCGCGAGGCACACGAAGAACGTTTTCTGGGTGGCGTTCGCCCCTTCTTTCGTTCCGCCTTCCGTCGGCTTCGTGTGACCGACATGCGATGAACCCCTGTCGAGGGCAGGGTGGAGCGCGCCCGGCGGCTACGCTCTTCGCATGTCCTTCGCTGACATGCTCGGGGTCCGGGTCGGCCACTACACCGAGGTGGTGGCGCGCACCGGCTGCACGGTGCTGCTGCTCGGCGAGGAGGGTGCGGTGTGCGGCGTACGCGTCGGCGGCGGGGCGCCCGGCACGCGGGAGACGGACGGTCTGGAGCCGGGCCGCGCGGTCGAGCGGGTCCACGCGATCTGCCTGAGCGGCGGCTCCGCGTTCGGTCTGAGCAGCGCCGACGGCGTGATGCGCTATCTCGCCGAACGCGGGATCGGATTCCCGGTGGCCGGCCTACGGGTGCCGATCGTGCCGAGCGCGATCATCTTCGACCTGCTGGAGGGGACGCCGACCGCACCGGGGCCGGACGGCGGGTACGCAGCGTGCGTCATCGCCGAGCGGGCGGAGGGCGAGCCGGCGGAAGGCCAGGTCGGCGCCGGCACCGGCGCCACGATCGGCAAGCTGCTCGGCTTTGACCGGCGGGTCCCTGGCGGTGTCGGGGTCGCCTCCGTCCCGCTGCCCGGCGGCGGGGTCGTCGGCGCGCTCGTCGTCGTCAACGCGGTCGGGGACGTCGTCGACGAGACAGGGCGGATCGTCGCCGGCTGCGGCGGCTGGCAGGC
>JBAPVZ010000360.1:0-8423 GCA_049283435.1 Candidatus Dormiibacterota bacterium | reverse complement strand
GAGGTTGACGACGACGACGACGCGATCCCTCCCTGATCGATCCTCCTTCGCGTAGGCGAGCAGCTGCTCGTTGTCGGTGCGCAGGAAGCGCAGGCGCCGCAGCTGTTGCAGCGCCGGGTGGCCGCGGCGGATCGTGTTCACGCTGCCGATCAGGCCCCGCAGGCTCTGCGGCTGGTCGAGATCCCAGTACCTCACCTCGTACTTCTCCGAGTGCAGGTACTCCTCCCGCCCGCGCTCCAGCGGCGTCGTCTCGACGAGCTCGAAGGCAGGGCCGAAGATCCCGTAGCAGGGGCTGAGCGTCGCGGCGAGCAGGAACCGAAGCGCGCTCGCCGGGCGGCCGCCGTCCTGCAGCGTCGCCGTCAGAATGTCCTGGGTGTTCGTCCAGAAGCTGGGGCGAAAGTACTCGGCGACCTCGGTGCGCGTCAGCTCGGTCAGGTACTCGCGGAGGTCGGTCGCGGTGTCGCGCCACGCGAAGTAGGTGTACGAGAGGTCGAACCCGAGCTTCGCGAGCCGGTACATGACGCGAGGCCTGGTGAACGCCTCGGAGAGGAAGAGCACGTCGGGGTGCCGGTCGCGGACGGCGGCGATCGCCCACTCCCAGAACGGGAACGCCTTCGTGTGCGGGTTGTCGACCCGGAAGATGCGGATCCCCTGGTCGGCCCAGAAGAGCAGCACCTGCAGCAGCGCGTTCCAGAGCTCACGCCAGTCCGGCGTCTCGAAGTCGAACGGGTAGATGTCCTGGTACTTCTTGGGCGGGTTCTCCGCGTACTGGATCGTGCCGTCGGGGCGGGCCCGGAACCAGGTCGGGTGCTCTCGCACCCAGGGATGGTCGGGAGAGGCCTGGAACGCGATGTCGAGGGCGAGCTCCAGCTCCTGCTCGTGCGCCGCCTTGACCAGGTGGCACAGGTCCTCCAGCGACCCCAGATCCGGATGCACGGCGAGGTGGCCACCCGCTTCGGATCCGATCGCCCAGGGGGTGCCGGGATCGCCTTCTCGCACCGTGAGCGAGTTGTTCGGCCCCTTCCGCGACGCGTGCCCGATGGGATGGATCGGTGGCAGGTAGACGACGTCGAACCCCATGCTCGCGATGTAGGGCAGCCGCGCCTCCACGTCGCGCAGCGTGCCGTGACGGCCCGGCTTCTGCGCCGCCGAGCGCGGGAAGAGCTCGTACCACGCGGCGTGGAGCGCGCGCGGCCGATCGACGAGGACCGGCAGCTCGCGCTCGTACCGGGTCGCCTGGCTGCGGTCGGCGTAGGCGCGGGTCAGGACTCCCGACCCCGGGTACAGCGCGACGGCGGGATTCTCGCCCAGCTCGAGCAGCTCCGCGAACCGCTCGAGCGCGTCGCGGTCCGCCCCCTCCGCCCGAGTCGCGGCGTCGCGCACGATCGCGGCACCGATCCGGAGGTCGACGCGCACATCCTGCCCGGCCTCGATCCGCTTGCGGAGATCGGCGGCCCAGGTCCCGAAGCGGTCGATCCAGGCCTCGAGCGTGTAGACGTGCGGCCGGAGCTCCCGGATCGGAAACTCGGCGACCCAGCGGTCGTTGCCGAGGGGAGTCAGCGGAGCCTCCCGCCAGTCGTCGTCGCCGGCGCGGTACAGGACGACCCCTGCGACCTGGTCGTGGCCGTCGGTGAACACGTCGGCCTCGACCCGGACCGTCTCCCCGACGGTGCGCTTGATCGGGAAGCGCCCGGCGTCGATCTCGGGTCCGACCCCTTCCACGACGACCCGGCGCCGGCCGTCATCCGGTAGCTGCAACACCACCTGAACACCCTCGCACGTCGGGCCGACCGCGCGCCACCCCCCGCTGCATCCACGCTCCTAGACCGCGGCGCGCAGGTGCTCCAGGGCGAGCGCGTGGGCCGCGGGTGTCGCCGCCGCGAGCAGCGTGCCCTTCTCATCGAGGCCCGCGGTCCGCGTTTCCAGCGGCCTGCCGTCGACGTCGGTGATGACGCCGCCGGCCTCCTGGACCATCAGCATGCCGGCCGTCATGTCGAAGGCGCGGCCCGGCTTCGCCGAGCAGAAGACGTCGAAGGCCCCGGTCGCCGCGCAGGCGAGCGAGATCGCGATCGAGCCCATCTCGCGCAGCTTGCTCGCGGTGCGGAGCAATGGCCAGATCGGCTCCAGCCAGCGCGGGCTGCCCTCGACGCCGAGCACCTGGATGCGGGAGCCGGTGAAGGTCGCCCGCGGTACCGGCGCACCGTCGTGATGGAGGCCACCGCTCCGCACCGCATGCCAGCGCTCGCCCGAGGTGAGGTCGTGGACGACGCCGATCCGGACGTCCCCGAGCGTCGGGCCGTCCAGCAGGCTCACCATGAGGCCCGAAACCGGTATCCCCCGCTTCGCGTTGAGGCTGCCGTCGACCGGATCGACGAAGATCAGCGGGTACGGTGCGCCGAGGTCGAGCCGGCCGGCCTCCTCGGAGACGACGGTGCACGGGGCGCCGGCCCTGCTCAGGCGGCGCAGCTCGCCGATCACCTCGTCCTCGGCCGCCTGGTCGAGTGCGACCGTACGGTCGCCCCCCGCGCCCCGGCCGAGTTCGACGCGGCCCTCGGGAGTCCCGAGCAGAGGCGCGACGCGTGCCCGGACCCGCTCTCCGATGCGATGGAAGACCTCGAGCCAGGCGGCATCGTCCACACCCGTACGATACGCCGTCGGACTATCCGAATTCTGACCGCCGCAGGGCCTCCAGACCGCGCACGAAGCGGGCCGCCTCGTCGAGCGCGGGCCCCAGGGAACCGTGCAGCCGGTGGTCCGCGCCCGGATAGACGACGAGGCGGATCTGCGGCGCCGCCGCGAAGAGCCGGCGCACGTCGTCGATCGGCGCCAGCTCGTCGGCCTCCCCCTGGAGCGCCAGCGCCGGGCAGCGGAGCCGCGCCAGATGCCGGGTTCGCTCCTCGCCTCGACCGGCGAGCGGGAAGCCGAACAGCAGGAGACCTGCGAACTCGACGTCGGCCGCGGCCAGGCTCGCCGCGCGACCGCCGAACGAGTGGCCCCCGACGACGACGTCCGGGGCGGCGAGAGCCCCGAACACCTCCGCGGCGCGCTCCGCACGACCGCGGGGTAGTGCGACCGCCTCCGCCGCAACCCCGCGCGCCCGCAGCCCCTCGACATGGGCTCGCATCGACGCCGGCGCGCCGAACGCGCCCGGGCCAAGGATGACCCGCAGCTTCGTCATCAGGCCGCGGCGCCCGGTCGTAGCCCCCGCCAGAGCAGCCGCAGCTCGTCGCGATCGACCGCGCGCAGGAGCAGGAGCGCGACGAGGTACACGACGCCGCCGATCGGGGCGCCGAGGAAGATCGAGCGCTGCCGCAGGGGGACGAGCACGATCGCCATGACGAGGCCCGCGACGACGACGCGCCAGGACAGGCGCGGCCAGGCGAGCGGGTAGCGGCGGGCGACGAACCAGCACCCGGCGACGGAGAAGGCGGCCTCGGTGACGACCGTCGTCGCGCTCGCCGCGAGGTAGCCGAAGCGCGGGATGAGGAGCAGGTTGAGGCCGACGTTGACGACGACGGCGATCGCGGTCACCCCGGCGAACCACTGCTGGCGATCGATCGCGTAGAGCATCGCGGTGAACGCGGAGTTGACGAACAGGAACACGATCGCGAGCGACAGGATGCGGAGGGACGGCACCGACTGCGGGTAGAGCCGGAACACGCGGCCGACCGGGTCGGCGAGCAGGAAGGTGCCGACCGTCAACGGCCAGCCGAGCAGCAGCAGCACCTTGAAGAACCGCGCATAGAGCGTGCGCACCCGCTCGGGCGCCTCCTGGTGGGCGACGGCGAGCAGCGGGTAGACGACCGCCTGCACCGCGAGCGGCACGAACTGCAGCGCCTCGAACGGCTTGTACGCGAACTGGTACCAGCCGACCTCGGCGAAGGGCCGGAAGTGCTGGAGGATCGGCACGTCCGCCTTCCAGTAGACGTTGGTGAGGAACGACCCGAGCGCGAACGGGAACGCGAGCTTGAGCCACCGCCAGAGCAGCCGGCGGTCGATCGGGTGGCGCACGCTGCCGAGGCGGAACAGCGGGATGACCACGAGGCAGTAGACCGTCGTGAATCCGTAGGACGCCGCGTACCCGGCGACGAAGAAGGCGACGCCCAGGCCGAAGTGCGCACCGCCGACGATCGCGGCCGCCTGGATCGCCGTCTCGCAGAGGATCGCGACCGCCTCGAACTCGAGCCGGCCGGCCGCATAGAACGTGTTGCGGAGCAGCGTCGAGTACGTCGAGAGGCAGAGCAGCGCGGCGCCCGGAAGCACGAGCGAGCCCAGGTTCGCGGTGCTTAGCGCGACTCCGAAGACGACCACCGAGAGCGCGGCGAGGGGAAGCTTGCCGACCAGCATGGTCGCCAGGTAGCGCGGCTGCTCAGCGGGCGCGCGCGCCGTCTCTCTCGTGTAGAGCGAGTCCAGTCCGAAGTCGGCGAGCACGCTGACGATCGCGCTGTAGGCGACCATCGTCGTGTACTGCCCGTAGCCAGTCGGCCCCAGGTGGCGCGCGAGCACGACGACCATGACCAGCGCGACGAGCCGCGACACGATCCGGGCGACGAGCACGACGATCGTGTTGCGAACGGCCCGCGAGCCGAGTCGAATCGCCAGTGATCCCAAGGCGCCGCTATCGTACGTTGACGATGCTCAATCGCATCGCTGCTCTGCTCCTGGCGGTGGCCGTGCTCGCGACCGCGGGCGCCGGTGCGATCGGCGTCCGCGACTGGGTTCGCCGTGACGCGACGGTCGCCAAGGCCCCCCCGAAGACGTCCGTCGTCGTCACCGCGCCGCCGAGCGCGACGCCGACGCCGACCCCCGCCGCCGTCGCGACGCCGACCCCGACCCCGACGCCGCTGCCCGCGTCGGCCCTGATCCAGGTCCCGTTCACGATCCAGGCGCCCTATCAGAACTGGGACGCGGCCCACCAGGAGTACTGCGAGGCGGCTGCGGTCTACATGGTCGGCGAGTACTACGCCGGCCACCAGTACCCGAAGGAGTACATTCCCCCGGCGACCGCCGACGCCGCGATGGCCAGCATCGTCGCCTGGGAACGGCAGACCTTCCCCGGCGTCGTCAACCTGCCGCTCTCCGACATGATCCAGGACGGCCAGCAGTTCTACGGGATGACGGGGTCGGTGCAGCCGCTCGACCTCTCGGTCATCCAGCGCGATCTGGCGCAGGGCATGCCGGTGATCATTCCGGTGATGACGCACGGGGGACCCGGCGGCTCGATGATCTACCCGACCTACGGGACGGACAACGTCTACCACGTGATCGTGCTCGTCGGCTACGACCAGGCGAAGGGCATCGTCTACACGAACGACGCCGGCCTGCGCGAGGGCCAGAACCTCGCCTACCCGTGGGCGACGCTCCAGACGGCCGTCGCGTCGCAGGCCCAGACGGCAGTCGACGCGTCGGGCGCGAAGGTGCCGTCGACGCAGGGCGCGTCCATGCTGGTGTTCTCCAAGCCCGCCTGAGCGAGCCCGCCTCGGATGGACGCGCCCGTGCCTCCGGTCAGCCGGCCACGATCGGCTTCTCCTGCTGGTCGTACTCGACCGTGATGTCGGTCTTCGAGCGATCGGCGATCAGCAGCGTCGCGATGATGCCGAGCACCGCGCAGACCAGGATGTAGGCGCCGATCCAATACGGATTGCGGGTCACGCTCCAGATCTTGGTCGCGATCAGCGGCGCCGGTCCGCCGGCGATCACCGAGGCCAGCTGATAGCCGAGTGAGGACCCGCTGTAGCGCAGCCGGCCGGTGAAGTTCTCCGCGATCAGAGCCGCCTGGGGGCCGTACTGCGCCGCGTGGGGGATGAGCGAAAGCGCGATCACCGCGAACACGACCGGCAGCACGGCCGTCGCGTAGAGGCCGAAGTAGACGAACCCCCACACCCCCATCACCGCGGCACCGGTCAGGTACATCGCCTTCCGGCCGATGGAGTCCGAGAGCCGGCCGAACGTGGGCACCCCGACCAGCTCGATGAGGGCGGCGACGACGACTGCGAGCAGGATGAAGCCCTTGCTGATCTTGAGGTAGGCGCCGAACGTGTACACGAAGGTGGTGAAGATGTAGAACGGCGCCTGCTCGGGAAGCCGCAGGATCGCGCTGAGCAGGATCTCCCGCCAATTCTGGCGGATCGCCTCGAGCATCGGCTGCCGTTCCAGACGGCCTGCCTCCATGAGCTTGCGGAAGACCGGCGTCTCCAGGATGCCGAGCCGGATCCAGAGCCCGATGCCGATCAGGACGATGCTGAGCAGGAAGGGCACCCGCCAGCCCCAGGCTTCGAACGCCGGGCCGGGCGCGATCACCTGCATCGCGGCGACGACGGCGGTCGACAGCAGGAGTCCGACCGGCACCCCGAACTGGGGCCAGCTCGTGATGAACCCGCGCTTTCGCTGGCCACCCCACTCCATGGAGAGGATGACCGAGCCGCCCCACTCACCGCCCACGCCGAGGCCCTGGAAGACGCGGAACAGCGTCAGCAGCAGCGGGGCCGCGATCCCGATCGCGGCGCGGCCGGGCAGAACCCCGATCAGGGCCGTACCCAGGCCCATCAGAATCAGGGTCGCGATCAAGGTCGCCTTGCGCCCGAGCCGATCCCCGTAGTGACCGAAGATGAGCGCCCCGATCGGCCGCGCGGCGAAGCCGACGAAGAAGATCGAGAAGGTGTCGAGCGTGCCGGTCAGGGGATCCGACTCGGGGAAGAAGAGCTTGGGAAAGACGAGCGCTCCGACGGTCCCGTACGCGAAGTAGTCGTACCACTCGATCGAGGTGCCGATCGTGCTCGCCAGCACCGCTCTCGTGAGCTGCTGACGATCGGCCGCCGCCGGCGCCTCGCTTCCTGACCTCGCCATTCCCACTCCCCCTGCCGGGCCACCCTCAGGGTGCCCGCGGTGTCCGAAGCCTGAACGCCGCGATCATGGCAGAGCGCCGTCCCCGATGCAAGGCCCCCGGACCGGTCCAATGGCAAAATAGCGAAACCACCGACGGTCACCGGCGTTCGGAATCTTCGAATGACCCTTCCCAGCCTGAAGAGGACGGCACGCATGACACCATCCGCGGACCCGCAGAACCCGATCTATCGCATCCTGGTGGCGGACGCCTCCGCGATGTTCCGGCGCGGCCTGACGGGTCTGCTCGACGGCCATCCCCAGCTGCAGGTCGTCGCCGAGGCGACGAGCGCACAGGAGACGCTCGAGCTCGCGCAGGCGCACCGGCCCGACGTCGCCGTCATCGACGTCGCGGTCCCGGGCGCCGTCGCCGAGGCGACGTCAACCCTCCTGCGCGAGCTGCCCGGCGTCTCGATCCTGATGCTGAGCTCGACCGGGTCGATGGTCGAGGCCTCCCGTGCGCTCGCCGGCGGCACCAGCGGCTACGTGCTGAAACAGGCGGAGCCGGAGGTGCTGGTCGCGGCGATCATCGCGGCGGCGCACGGATATGCGGTGACGCCGCGACCGGTCATGCGCGAGATGGGCCGCGCGGGCAACCCGCTCACCCCGCGCAACCAGCTGATCGACGGCCTCAGCGCGCGTGAGTTCGAGATCCTGAGCGACCTCGCGGAGGGCATGACGACGAAGATGCTCGCGAGCCGGCTGCACATCAGCGAGAAGACGGTTCGCAACCACATCGCGAGCATGTACGGGAAGCTGGGACTGCACGACCGCTCGCAGCTCGTCCGCTACGCGATCTCGAAGGGTCTCTCCCCGCCCCTGGAAGCGTGAGGAGCCGGCCCGCGGCTCAGTTGAGCTCGGCGATGCGCTGACGCTTCAGCCATTCCGGTGAGATCTGGATCTCGAACCGGCCGATGCAGACGGCGCACCAGACGCGCTCGCACCGCTCGCAGGCGATGTGCTGATGGTCGGCCTCCAGGTCCAGCTCCATCGTGTACGTTCCGCACTCGAAGCAACGAACGGGCGCTCGCATCACCAGATCTTACGGCGACGTCTGGACCTGGGAACGCGGCCGCTCCTAGGATCGGATCGCGCCGGCGACCTGCTCCGCCGTGATCGGCGCGAGCAGGATGCCGTTCCGGTTGTGCCCGCTCGCGACGATCAGGCCCGGGACGTCGTCGATCGCCCCGACGATCGAGCGACCGTCGGGCGTGGCCGGGCGCAGCGCGGCCCAAACGCGCTCCACGGTCGCGGCGCCGAACGAGGGCACCGCCGTCGCGGCGAACATCAGGAGGCCGGCGACCCCCTCGACGGTCGGCCTCGCGTCGAACCCGACCTCCTCCTCGGTGCTGCCCGCGACGACGGTGCCGTCCGCCTTCGGCACCAGGTAGCTGCCCTGCCAGCTCAGCATCCGGCGCAGACCGCGGGCCCGCGGGCGCAGCGTGACGAGCTGCCCGCGGCTCGGCCGGATGTCGAGGGCGACGCCGAGCGGCGACGCGAGCGACGGCGACCAGGGGCCGGCCGCGAGCACGACCCAATCC
>JBAPVZ010000359.1:0-5412 GCA_049283435.1 Candidatus Dormiibacterota bacterium | reverse complement strand
GCGCAAGCCCGCCAGCTCGGCCGCCGCCGCCGTGCGGGGCGGAATCGGGGCTCGCATCGCAGCCAACCCGCTCGACCAGATCGCCCGGAGCGACCGCTGACGTGCTGCCGCACGCCGGCAGATCAGGCGGCCGTGTAGCCGCCGTCGACCGCGAGTGTCGCGCCGGTGACGTGGCGCGACTCGTCGGACGCCAGATAGAGGATCGCCGCCGCGACGTCCTCCGGCGTCGCGAGCCGCCGCTGCGGGATCGACCCCTCGAGCTGGCGCAGGAACGCCCCCGGGTCCTCCTGCGCGGCGAGCCACTCGTCGTTCATGCGCGTCCGGGTCAGCCCGGGAGCGACGACGTTGACCCGCACCTGCTGCGCGGCCAGCTCGACCGCGGCGGCGCGACTGAGCGCTTCCAGCGCTCCTTTCGAAGCGCCATACACGGCCATGCCGGGCACGCCGGCCGATGCCGTGCGTGAGGACACGTTGACGATCGACCCGCCACCGCGCGCGGCGAGCGCACGCCCCGCCTCCTGCATCAGGAACAGCGCGCCGAACAGGTTCACCTCGAAGATGCGGCGCGCGTCCGCCTCCGACGTCTCCAGCACGGGCGCGTTGAGATCGAGGCCGGCGTTGTTGACGAGGATGTCGAGCCCCCCGAGCTCGGTCGCCCGCGCGACCGCGCGGCGGGCGGTCACGGCCTGCGCGACGTCACCCGGCAGCGCGGCGGCTCCGGGGCCCAGCTGCGCCGCGAGCCGCTCCAGGGCGGGCGCCGTCCGGGCGACGAGGACGACCCGCGCCCCCTCGCGGACGAATACGCGACTCACCTCCTCCCCGATGCCGACCGTCGCCCCGGTCACGATCGCGACCTTGCCCGACAGCCTGCCCGTCACGGTGCCTCGCCTCCGTCCGTGACGGCGCGCACCCGCTCGGGCGTGACGAGCCGAGCCAACCGATCCGCGTCGAGGTTGGCGCCCGACAGGATCACCGCGATCTCGCCGCTGGCGCGGAGCCGGCCGCTCAGCAGCGCGGCGACGCCGACCGCGCCGGCGCCCTCGACGAGGAGTCGCTCGCGCCCCAGCAGGAACACGATCGCCTGCGCGATCTCGTCCTCCGAGACGAGCACGACATCGTCGACCCAGCGCTCGGTCATCGCGAACGTGTATCGGTTGTCGAGGAGGATGCCGCCGCCGAGGCTCTCGGCGAGCGTCGGCACCTCCTGGACCTCGATCGGCCGTCCGGCGTGGAGGCTCGCGGCCATCGCGGCACCGCGCTCCATCGAGACGCCGACGACGCGGATTCCCGGGTCGATCGACTTGGCGACCATGGCGATGCCCGACAGGAGCCCGCCGCCGCTCAGCGGGACGACGATCGTCAAGGGCGCCCGGTCGGCGAGCAGCTCGAGCCCGATCGTTCCCTGACCGGCGATCACGTCGCGGGAGTCGAAGGGCGGGACGAACGTCAGCCCCCGCTCTTCGGCCAGCTCGAGTGCGGCGGCGACGGCCTGGTCCTGGTCGCGGCCGGCGACGCGCACCTCGGCGCCGAGCCGGCGGATCTCGGACTGGCGGTCCTCGCCGACGAGTGACGACAGGCAGACGAACGCAGGGATGCCAAGCCGATCGGCGACATAGGCGACGGCGCGGCCGTGGTTGCCGGTCGAGGCGGTCACGACGCCGCGGACCTTGAACGAGTGGGTCGGCTGCAGCGTCTCGAGCTTCAGCCGGACGTCGAGCCCGACCTCGCCGCGCAGCGCATCCGCGGCGACGGTCGGCGTCCGCAGGGCGATGCCGGCGATCCGCTGCTGGGCTCGAAACGCGTCACCGAGCGCTGGCTCGCCACCGCCTGCCACGCAAATATCATACGTATGACGAGTTGCGGTGTGGCACGATGTGCGTCGGCGGTGCTCCCCGCACCGCGTGGCGCTGACGAGGAGCGGAGATGTGCCATTTCGACGCTGAGGAGATGGAGGGCCGCCTGGCCCGCGTCCGTGCGCGCATGGAAGCGCAGGACATCGACGCGCTCGTGCTGCAGAGCCCGGCGAGCATGAACTACCTGACCGGATACGACGCCTGGTCGTTCTACGAGCCCCAGGCGGTCCTGCTCGACCGCAGCGCGGAGCAGCCGATCTGGCTCGGCCGCCCCCAGGATGCGAACTCCGCCCGCCTGACGACCCGGCTCGACGAAGACCATGTCCTGACCTACCCCGAGGAGTGGATCGAGTACCCCGACCACCACCCATCGGAGCGGTTCGTCGAGGTGCTGCAAGAGCGCGGCTGGGACCGGGGCCGGATCGGCATCGAAGGCGATGCCTACTACACGACCCCACGGGTCTGGTGGGAGCTGCAGCGGGGTCTCGCGCGGGCCGAGGTCGTCGATGCGGACACGCTCGTCAGCTGGGTGCGCTCGGTGAAGTCGGACGCCGAGATCGAGTGCATGCGTGTGGCGGCGCAGATCGCGACCGGTGCGGTCGAGATCGCACAGGAGGCGATTCGGCCCGGCGTGCGCGAATGCGACGCCGTGGCGGAGATCGTGCGGGCGCAGATCCGGGGGACGGCGGAGTTCGGTGGCGAGTATCCGGCGATCTTCCCGATCGTGCTCGCCGGGCGCAAATCGAGCTCCTCCCACTCCTCCTGGTCGGACGCGCCGTTCGAAACGGGCAACCCGGTCGTGCTCGAGCTCGCCGGCTGCCGCCACCGCTATCACGCCGCTCTCTGCCGCACGTTCTTCCTCGGCACGCCGCCGGACGGCTACCGCCGGCTCGCCGAGATCGTCGGCGAAGCCCACCAGGCCGCCTTCGACGCCGTGCGGCCGGGCGCGCTGTGCGAAGACGTCGAGGCGGCGTGGCGGGAGGTCCTGACGAGGCACGGCATGACGAAGGAATCCCGCCTCGGCTACACGATCGGCCTCGCCTATCCACCGAACTGGGGCGAGCGCACGGCGAGCATTCGGCCTGGGGATCTGACGAAGCTGGAGCCGAACATGACGTTCCACCTGCTCGGCGGGCTCTGGCTCGACCCCTGGGGTTACGAGGTGAGCGAGACGATCCGCGTCACCGAGGTCGGCGTCGAGTCGCTGACGAACTTCCAGCGCGGGCTGCTCGTCCAGTCGTGAGCGAGGGTTTCGCCGCACGCGAGCTCAGAATCGCCAGCGGCTGGCGCCGTGGGGCTCGCGCAGCCCGACCCCGAACGCGGTCCTGACGTTGACCCGGTAGAGGTGCCACGGCGGCGGCCCGGCGCTCTGGGCGCTGTAGGGGGCGGTGATCGCATCACCCTCGGCGACGGCCGGCCAGCCTCCCGCGTCGAAGCATGCCGCGACCTCCTGCAGCGTCGCGCGGTCGACCACGCGCTCGGCATCTCCCTCGAGGACCAGGTCGATCCCTTCGAGCCGCAGTGACAGGGTGCACGCGGGGTTCTCGGCGAGGTCGCACGACTTCCGCGTCCCGGGGCCACTGGTGAAATAGAGATCGCCCCGGTGCTCGGCGACGCCAACGCCGGCGGAGTGGGGCCGTCCGTTGGGACGAACGGTGCCGAGGAAGCACGGGATCTCGGGCCCGAGCGAGCCGGTGCCCAGCGCCTCCAGAGCGCGACTCCACGGCATCAGCTCCTGTTCGTATCGCTCGGCCAGGTTGACGGTTTCCCTGGGTGCTTGGATGCTCAAGTCAATCCTTCCTCTGGGCACGATTCCGGTCGAGAGCGCTGCGGTCGGGAAGGCCCTGGGCCCCAAGACGTGCCGTTGGCGAGCGGGCAGGGTGGTCAGCGGCCGAGGCACGTGCAAACGCAGGCTCGGTTTCCTTCGGGGTCGGCGAGCACCACGTAGGCCGGGGCGTTGTGCTCGTCGACGACCCTGCCGCCGGCGGCGACCGCGGCCGCGATCCGCTCCTCGGCGACGTCATGCGGCAGCCAGAGATCGAAATGGAAACGCTGGCGCGGCGCCTCGTGCGGTTGTCTCCTGGAACCACAGATTGGGCACCCGGGAGTCCGGATCCATGACGTCCCCGTGCACGACGCTGTCCTCGCTTCCGGTGAGGAGGGCGGCCCAGAACCGCCCCTGGGCCGCGAAGGCCGCGCTGTCCAGCGCCAGTTCGAGTTGGGCCACGCCTCCCGGGTCGGGCCGGAACCCCTGCTGCGCGGCGATCTGGCTGATCTGTCGGGCCAGGTCGACGTCGCGCTCGGTGACCCACCAGCCGTCCTCGTGTGTCGTGAGCTTCAGCTCGACCCAGGGTGGGGCCAGGCGCACCTCAGGGTGATGGCCGGCCTGCTGTCCAACCGCCGCGACCGCCGTCACGAACGTTGCTCCGGACGCGAGATCGCCGGTGCGGAACCGTGCGTGCAGCCCCTGGGCCAGCTGGCGCCAGTCGTCGAGCCCGGCCTCGAGGATCTGCCGGTTGGTCAGTCGCTCCACCCGTCCATCCTGGCACAGCCGTTCGCGATCGGCGAGCATCGCTGACCCCGGGCCTGCGACCACCGCGCAAGCCGGGAACCGGTGCACTCGACCGGGCCTGACGACGGCGAGGGATCCGGCGCCCAGGCCATTCGCGCAACTTGACTGCCGGGCGCGGCCGGGATGCGGCCGATCATCAGAATCGTCGTGTCGATGCAGATGCGGGAACGGTTGCCGAGGGCGCGCGATCGACGGGCGCGGAGGCGGGGTGCGCGCCTGCTCGCCGCGATCGTGCTCTTCGCGCTGCTCGCGGTTGCGCTCGCGGTCGGCGTGACCTGGGTGACGACTCCCTCGACGGCCGATGCGGCAGCCCGGGCCGACGCGGTCGCGAAAGAGCACGGTGGAACGCCGCTGCAGGCGGGGCAGGTGCCGGCGACCCTGGCCCAGGCGCTCGTCGCGACCGAGGACACGGGGTTCTATCAGGAGCCCGGGATCAGTCCGGAGGGGATGGCGCGGGCAGCGATCGTCGACGCCCAGAACCGCTGCTTCTGTCAGGGCGGGTCGAGCATCGACCAGCAGCTCGTGGAGGACCTCTACCTCCGGGGCTCGGATTCTGCGCTGCCCGAATACTGGCGGGGCCTGGTCATGGCGCTGAAGGTGAACCGCGACCTGAGCAAGCAGCAGATCCTCGCCGCCTACTTCTCCGAGGTGTACCTCGGCCACCTGGCCTACGGCGCGGTCGCGGCGGCCCACGTCTACTTCAACCGACCGCTCGACGACCTGACCCTCACCGAGTACGCGATGCTGGCCGGGCTCCCGCAGGCGCCGTCGGCGTACGACCCGATCCTGCATCCGGCGCTCGCCCGCGAGCGGCTGCGCGAGGTGCTGGCCGCGATGGTCGCGAACGGCGACATCAGCTCGCGGCAGGCGGCGACGGCGGCGAACGGCGCCTTGTGAGGCCGCGCCGGAGGGCCGGCCAGGGCCGTTCCCGTGCGATCGGGCACGGGGGCGGGCTCAGCTGTGCGGCGCCTCCAGCTCCTCGCGGAT